>JAHJUF010000419.1 GCA_018829095.1 Pseudomonadota bacterium
CATTCGATAGGTAAGAAAAGGAGGTTTGGGCGGGCTGAATACCGGGAATGAATATCATGGAATACCCACTTGACCTTATTCAACTCCATGCCAATGTTTGATAGGCCTGACCGGAAATATGCCGCCCGGGATGGAGCGATAGGGCATCGGCGGAAGATCCGGAAGAGGAGGGCGGCAACCTGGTCTCCAGCCGGAGCCCCCGGGATATCCCCGCCTTTACCGGGGCTTCCCTGACCCGACTGGACTGAACGCAGGACGGAAATGGATCAAAACGACCGGTTTTTCCCGCAGGATTTTTTAACCCAGACCCAGGAGGAAAAAATGGCCAAGATGGGCGAGCTGTACAAGAGCGCGGACTGGAAGAGCGAAAAACACGTTCCGGTTATTGATTGCCCGGACCAGGTGAAGGCTGACGAGATGTTCGCCGTCACGGTGACCATTGGCAAAGAAGTGGCCCATCCCAACACCACGGAGCATCACATCCAGTGGGTCCGGGTGTATTTCATGGCAGATGGCGGCAAGTTTCCCTATCAGGTGGGCGACGCCGGGTTCCTGGCCCACGGCGCCTCTGCGGACGGTGCCAACGAAGGCCCCGTGCACACCGACCACACAGTCACTTTCAGGATGAAGATCAAGAAACCCGGCACCATCTTTGCCGCCAGCTCCTGCAACATCCACGGGCTCTGGGAAAACAGCAAGCCCGTCAAGCTGGGCTGATCCGCCAGCCGAAAACCCAAAAGCAAAAGCCCCCGGCTGCGGAAACATGCGGTCGGGGGCTTTTGTTTTCTTAAAGGAAAGGGTCAGCCTGGTGGTTCTGTCCAACTACCTGGAGAGGGCCGGACCGACGCTTCCGAAGCTTATATTTTCCCAGGTCCCTCGGACCATCTCTGCTGATCTCCGTGTTTCCTGACTTCCCAACCATGGTGGCCTCGTAAAAAGTCGAAAAGCTACGCCCTTTGTCATTCCCGCGAAAGCGGGAATCAATTTTTCCACAATGGTTATGGATTCCCGCTTCCCGGGAATGACGAACATTTTGGTTTTTTGCGAACCTATTAACCCTTGATCCCGCCTCTATATTGTTTTCCCAGCCAGTGTTGCAAAACGCATCACCGCTGTTGGGCTTTGCAACGCAGGCTCCATTCCCGCCCCTATTGGACTGTTCCTGTTCAGGGCCGATTCTCATGTTGCATTTCGCAACAAATCAATGCGGAGCCCGCATGGATAGTATATGTAACAACAACAAGCAGTTAGCGCCTATTCATGGCTTTGGCATCCTTCTTGAAGTAGAGAAGGGCAACTCTTTGGAAAGGAGAAGCAAAATGAGAGCTTTTATCGAGAAGATCCAAAAGATGATGGTGGCCGCGACTTTCGCCGAGGCCGGGGAGTTGGACATGGCTCGGGAAATCCTCCAGGAAAAGGACGATTCCAAGGCCACGCCCGCTGCCGCAAACCGCCAGCAGGCCCGGATTCCCAGGGCCACCACCCTGGCCGCCCATTCCATGCACAAGTAGAAACAGCCTGGACGGGACGAAAAAGGAAAGAGCCATGAAGAGCATTCTCCTGGCGGTGGAAGGACCCTCGCCCAACCCCGAAACCCTCCGGTACTCCCTGGAATTGGCCCGGAGGATACGGGCCAGGCTTCTGGTGGTCCAGGTGCTCCATCAGCCCGCGAAAAAGGGCTTGCAACGGTTCGTGGAAGGAGTCCGCCGGGGAAGCCGGGTGCTTTCCGATGCCATGGTGGCCGTTACGTACTCCGAGGCCGGGGACCACGACACGGCTCAGAGGATCATGGCCATGCTCTCCAGGGCGGATGAGGAAAGCAGGCAACTGGACCCGGATGAGGACGAGGTGACGTATTCGGTGGAGGTTCTCCACGGCGATCCTGAAAAGGAAATCGTTCGGATGGTGGAGAAAAACAGGGATGTGGTGCTGGCGGTCTGTGAGCAGGCCCCGGACAAGGGCAGGCGAACGTCCTGTCAAAACCTGATCGAAAGCATCCGTATTCCGCTCGTGTTCGTGGAAGCCCAGAAACTATAGCGGACCGGAGAGTCAAAGGGAGATACCCATGAAAATTAAAAGAAAAAATCGTCTTGCCAGATTGAACCACCTGCTGGGACGGGTGGGAGCCGCCGTGACCTACGCCGAGGCCGGCAGCCATGAGGATGCACTCCAAGAGCTTTCCGCTCCGCCCCCGGAGAACCCCCAGATCATCGTGCTGGGCAAGGGCGACAGCTTTTCCCCCGCCCTTAGGGATTACGCCATCGGCCTGGCCCGCAGGCTTGGATTCGACATCATTGCCGTAAATTCCCGCTATATTCCCCAGGAGGCCGGAGGAGGGGAGTCCCCCTTCATCGAAAATCTCAAGGCGGAATTCTCTGAAAAGGCAGGGGCTGCTGCTGCCCGATTTGAAGAGGAGGCCCGGGAAGCGGAGGTGGAATTCCTTCATGAGGTTCGGTTCGGAGAGGGCACCCGGGTCATCCGGGATCTCCACAAGGAATTCAAGAAAATGCAATACTTCGTGGCCGAACCCGAGGAGGAGGGTGATGGGCTCGAAGAGCCGGTGATCCCGGTCTTTTCCCTGGCCATGGGATAGGCAGGCGGCAGGCGCGGGTTTCCGGTTTTGTGAACACTTCGAGCGACGGGACGCTGTTCATCGAAAAACAAAAGGGGCAGGGCGAAATATGCAAGGAAATCGCCCGGCCCCTTTTTTTGTGCGCAAACTCCCTGTATGCTTACAGACCTTGCTTTTTTTATGATTCCTTCGGGCGGGCGCGGGCTGCGGAGCCCTGACCAGGTCCTTTACGATTGTTGCCAGGGAGCAAGAACAACATGGAAGAACTGAAAATGACCGGGGACATCGCCTTGGTTCTTTGCATGATCGGGCTGGCCGTTTTTCTGTTCATCGTGGAGTGGGTCCGGGTGGACGTGGTGGCCATCCTGATGATGATCCTGCTTCCCCTCCTTCACCTGGTCACGCCCACCGAGGCGTTTTCCGGCCTTTCCAGCAATGCGGTGGTATCCATCATAGCAGTCATCATCATCGGTGCCGGGCTCGACCGCACCGGCCTGATAAACCGGCTGGTCAACCCGGTGATGCGCCTGGGGGGGAAAAGTTCCTCGCGGATCATCCTCCTCATCTCCTCCACCGTGGCCGGCATTTCCAGTTTCATGCAGAACATAGGGGCCGCAGCCCTGTTCCTCCCAGCCCTTCAGCGTATCAGCAAAAAAGCAAATATCCCCCTGTCGCGCATCCTCATGCCTGTGGGATTTTCCGCCATTTTGGGGGGCACGGTAACCCTGGTGGGCAGCAGCCCCCTGATCCTGTTGAACGACCTCATCAAACCCTTCGGCCTGACCCCGTTCGGGCTGTTTTCCGTGACCCCCGTGGGCTTGGCCCTGGTAGCCAGCGGCATCCTCTATTTCGTCCTCCTGGGAAAGTTCGTTCTTCCGGGCGGAAAGGTTCCGACGGGGCAGGAGGAGCAGGGCTCCGGCCTGGCCGGTGCCTACCACCAGCTTGGAGAAACCTTTGAGCTCAAGGCCCCGGAAGTCATGGAAGAGACCCTTACCATGCAGCAGGTCCGGGACCTGTACCTGGTCCATCTGGTGGCCATCAAAAAGCCCGGGACCAAGGCTTTCCTCCTGGTTCCGGAACGCCAGACCACCATCGAGGCCGGGGACGATGTGATCTTCATCGGACCGGAAAAGAACGTCCAGCGGTTCGCCAAGCATTACGGATTCACCCTGAAAAAGAACCTGGAGGTCTTCAGGCAGGAAATGTCCGCCGAAGTGGCGGGCATCGTGGAGGTCGTCGTGGCCCCGCGCTCTCACTTGGTGGGAAAAACCCTGAGTCAGGTCTTCTTCAGGAAAATGTACCAGGTGAACTGCCTGGCTGTTTACCGCAGAGGTCAAACCTTCTACGCCGGGCTTTCGGACATCCAGCTCTCGGCCGGCGACGCCATCCTCCTCCAGGGGCCCTGGGAGAGGTTCCAGATCCTGAAGGAAAACCGGGACCTCCTGTTCACCACCCCCATGGACGCCACCATCATGAAGCCCCAGAAAGCCGTCCTGGCCGGCCTGTGGCTCGTTGTGGCCCTCTGCATGATCCTGGTCTTCAAGATCCAGCTTTCCGTGTGCCTCATGACCGGAGCCCTGGGCATGATCCTCTCCCGGGTTCTGTCCATTGACGAGGCATACGAGTCCGTGGACTGGCGAACCATCTTCCTCCTGGCAGGGCTCATTCCCCTGGGACTCGCCACCATGAAAAGCGGCACTGCAGCCTACGTGGCCAGTATGACCCTGTCCCTTCTGGGCGATCCATCGCCCATTCTGCTTCTGACGGTCATCGCGGTGATCTCCACAGCATTCACCCTGGTGGTTTCCAACGTGGGGGCCACGGTGCTCCTGGTGCCCCTGGTGGTGAACATGGCCCTCCAGGCCGGGGCAGACCCCCGGATGGCCGCCATGGTGGTGGGCCTGGCCACGTCCAACTCCTTCCTTTTGCCCACCCACCAGGTCAACGCCTTGTACATGGGGCCCGGGCATTACCGGAGCGTGGATTTCATCAAGGCCGGGGCGGGGATGACCCTTATCTTCATCGTGGTCCTGGTGGCCTTTTTGTATTTTGTCTACGGAGTCTGACCGGCCCGGGAAAGGCGAAAGTCCGGCGCGGCCCATGAAGAGACGCATCGCCCTGGCGCTGAGATACCGTGTGATGTTCGCCTTCTGGCTGTTTTTGGTCGGAGGGCTGGTCTTCGTGGGCGTGGTGTATAACCGGCACAACGTCATCCAGGGCAAGCTCAGGCTTATCGAGCAGGTGGAGGAACTGCGGAACCAGATCCTGGAGGCCAGGCGCTTTGAAAAGAACTTCCTCCTGTATGGAGGAAACCCCAACTTCGAGGCCATGCTGGAACACCTGGGCATCGCCAAGGAGCATCTGGACAACCTGGATGTTCCCTGGACCACCGATTCCAGGGAGAACTTCGTGGAGGAGAGCCAGAAGAGGCTCCTCATGTACCGGAGAGCCGCCCAGAATTACAAGGGCATCCTGGACGGCATCCTCTCCGGTGGCAGACTGGTGGACATTTCCCCCTGGGCCCAGGAATTCCGGAATACGGGCCGGACCCTGACGGAACTGATAGACGAGACGGTGAAGAAGGAGAGGACGCGCCTGGACCGCCTTGTCTCGGGCCAGCGCAAATCCCTGTTCTATTCCCTGTTTGGGTTCATGGCCCTGGCCGTGGCGGTGGCCTATTATCTCTTCTTCCAGATTGTCCGGCCCCTGGCCGCCATCAACCAGGCCGTGAAGGACATCACCCAGGGCAAGGTCCGGGAGATCCCCCACGTTCCGGGTACTCTGGAGATCCAGAACCTCATCCGGGTCTTGAACAGCATGATCCGGGAATTGGAAAAGAAGTTCGAGCAGCTCATCCAGCGGGAGAAGCTCACCTCCCTGGGGACCCTGACCTCGGGAGTGGCTCATGAGTTGAACAATCCCTTGAGCAATATCTCCACCTCCACCCAGATCCTCCTAGAGGAAATGGATCATGCGGACCGGGAGTCCCAGGAGCGGTTCCTCTACGGCATCGAGGAACAGGTGGAAAAGGCCAAGGACATCGTCCGTTCCCTCCTGGAGTTCGCCCGGCAGCACGAATTCGAGCCCACCCCCGTGGAGCTGACCTCCCTGGTGAACAAGACGGTTCATCTCATGCGAACGGAAATCCCGCCCCACGTGGAACTCATCATCCAGGCTGATGAGCCCTTGTGGGTGGAGGCTGACGGGCGGCACTTGTCCCAGGCTCTCATGAATGTGATCATGAACTCCATGCAGGCCATGGAAAGGCGGGAAGGCAGCCTAACGGTCCGGACGCGCATGGAGGACGAGCGGTATGCAGCCATTGACGTGGAGGATACGGGCCCAGGAATCGAGCCGGAGAATCTGTCCAAGGTTTTCGATCCTTTTTTCACCACCAAGGAGGTGGGCAAGGGCACGGGCCTGGGGCTCTACATCGTGTACGGCATCATCCGCAAGCATGGCGGGCGCGTCCAGATCACCAGCGAGCCGGGCGAGGGCACAACGGTGACCATGATCCTTCCCCTCCAACAGGAATCTTGAAATGGCGGGCAACGGTGAAAAGGAAACTATCCTGGTTGTGGAGGACGACGCCATGGCCCTGACCAACCTGGAGCACATCCTACGCAAGGAAGGCTTTCATGTGGTTGCCTCAGACTCCGGGTCCAAGGCTCTGAAGCTCCTGGAAACCCACTCGTTCGATCTGGTTTTGACCGATTTGAAGATGCGGGGCGTGGACGGGCTTCAGGTACTCAAGAGGGTCAAGGAACTCCAGCCTGCCACGGAAGTGGTGATGATCACAGCCTATGCCACGGTGGACTCTGCGGTGACGGCCATGCGCCAGGGTGCCTACCACTACATCTCCAAGCCTTTCAAGCTGGACCTGCTGCGCAAGATGGTGGAAGAGGCGCTCTACAAGAAACGCCTGAGCCAGGAAAACCTTCAGTTAAAGGAGCGTGTCCGGGAACTGGAGGCCGTGGACCGGCCCCTCATGGTGGGCGCGAGTCCGGCCATGGAAAAGGTGGTGAAGCTGTTGGAACAAGTGGCCCCCTCGGATTCCAACGTGCTCATCATGGGTGAAACGGGCACGGGAAAGGAACTGACCGCCCGGACCATCCACCACCTTTCCCCGAGGCACTCGAAAGCCTTTGTGGCCTTCAACTGTGGAGCCTTTTCCGGGGAGCTCCTGGCCAACGAGCTGTTCGGCCATGAAAAGGAAGCTTTCACCGGTGCTTCCTCCCGGAAAATCGGACTCATCGAGGCTGCAGACGGGGGAACGGTTTTTCTGGACGAGATCGGGGAAATGACCCTGAGTATGCAGGTGAACCTTTTGAGGGTCATTGAGGAGCGGGAGGTCCTCCGGGTGGGGTCCGTCACCCCCGTGCGCGTTGACGTGCGCTTCGTGGCCGCAACCTCCCGGGATCTCAAGCTGGAGAGCGAGCAGGGCCATTTCCGAAGCGACCTGTACTACCGCCTGAACGTGGTCACCGTCCTTTTGCCCCCCCTGTCCAGGCGGCCCGAGGATATCCCCCTCCTGGCCCATTTTTTTCTCACTCAAAAGGGCCGGAAAACGGGCAAGGAGGTTTCCGGGTTCACTCCCGAAGCCATGGAGATCCTCACCGGGTATTCCTGGCCCGGAAATGTGCGGGAACTGGAAAACGTGGTGGAACGGGCCGTGGTCATGGCCCGGGGAGACAGGATCCGCCCCGATGACCTGCCCACCGGGCTCATGGGCTTCTCCGTGACCACCCACCGTCCGGAGTCCTCGGAACTGGCCACTCTGGAAGAGCAGGAAAAAGCCTACATCTCCTGGGTCCTGAAACAAACGGAATGGAACAAGACCCGGGCTGCGGAAATCCTGGGCATCGACCGGGTTTCCCTGTGGCGGAAGATCAAGCGCCTGGGCATTGAGCCCTGAGCACGGCACATCCCGGGAAGCTTTTGGACGCATTTTCCCGCTGGGCGGATACGCCTCCATTCCCCATCATGCCGCAGCCGCCGGTCCCTCGTATCCAAATGTTTTCCGGCCCACTCCATCAGACGCCCCGCCGCCCATGAAAAGGGGTCGCGTTTTGTGCGCAGGTCTGCCGAATTTTGCCGAGATTCAGACAGAAACGGGCCTTCAGGGAAACCCTGAAGGCCCGTTCATATAGTGAAGAAAAACAAAGACTTGCGATGGAGCCGACGAGCGGAGTCGAACCGCTTACCTGCTGATTACGAATCAGCTGCTCTACCGAATGAGCTACGTCGGCATCGGGGAGGCTATCTACCATGGGACTCGGCATGGGTCAAGAAGCTATATTGAACAAAGGCGAAGGCCACGCGGCCTTTGACCCGGACTGGGACGGGTGGTATGAAGGATATTGCGTCCATCGGTTTTCCCGTGCCTGTTTCCAAAGGTTTATTCGATCCATGACGCCAGCCCGAAAGGCCGGAACCCACGATGAGGAGGCCCGACATGCCGGACGAGGTTTATGAAAAGGTCGCCCAGGTCCTAGACACCATGCCCAATGGTTTTCCCCACACGGAAACCGGAACCGAAATCCGGCTTCTGAAAAAGATATTCGAGCCCGACGAGGCGGATCTTTTCTGCGACCTCCGCCTGAAATTCGAGACCCCGGAGCAGATCGCCCAGCGCACGGGGCGTTCTCTGGATGGCCTTGCCGGGAAGCTCGAAACCATGTGGAAAAAGGGCCAGGTGTTCGGCATAGATTTCGGGACGGTGAAGGTTTTCAAACTCATGCCATGGGCCTTTGGCATCTATGAGTTCCAGTTGAACCGCATGGACCGGGAGTTCGCCGAACTCTGCGAGGAATACAACCCTGTTTTCGGCCTTCAGTTCTTCAGCATGAAACCCACCCTCATGCAGGTGGTGCCCGTGGAAAAGGATCTCCCCGTGGCCCAGGAGGCCCTTCCCTACGAAACCGTGAGCCACATCATCGAGACCGGGCAGTCCTTTAGCCTTGGCGAGTGCATCTGCAAGAAGGAGCGGCATCTCCTGGACAAGGGCTGCGACAAGCCCCTGGAGGTGTGCATGGGCATTGCCCCGGCGCCCGGGGTGTTCGATGACTATCACTGGGGCCGGGCCATCACCAGGGAAGAAGCCTACGAGGTACTGAACAAGGCCGAAGAGGCTGGCCTGGTACACCTTTCCGGCAACTACCGGAACGGCCAGTTCTTCATCTGCAACTGCTGCGGATGCTGCTGCGGGGTTCTCCAGGGCTTGAACCAGATGGACATGCCCCTTTCCCATGTGGTGAACAGCCACTATTTCGCCCAAATCGATCCCGAAGCCTGTGTGGCCTGCGGACTTTGTGCCGAGGAACGCTGCCAGGTGAGAGCCGTCCGGGAAGGGGAGGACGCCTACGAGGTGATCCGGGAACGCTGCATCGGCTGCGGCCTGTGCGTGAGCACCTGCCCTTCCGAGGCCATTTCCCTGGTCAAGAAGGATGATGCGGACTGGGACGTGCCCCCAGAGAGCGAGGACGCCTGGTTCGAGATCCGGGCGAAAAACCGGGGCGTGGATCTGGGCAAGTACCGGTAATCCGGTTTATCTGCGGTCATCCGGGTGGTCCAACCGGACGACCCGGACCCGGGTTCCCCGGCCGTCCTTGCGCACGATGAAGGAGTTGAGCACGAAGCTCACCAGGCTGATGCACACCGATCCGAACAGGGCGGACCAGAAACCCGATATGGAGAGCCCCGGCACCACGCCGCCCGCCATGAGCAGGAGCACGGCGTTGATCACCAGGATGAAGAGCCCCAGGGTGAGAAAGGTGACAGGCAGGGAGAGGATCAGGAAGACGGGCCGGACAAAGGTGTTCAGGATGCCCAGGACCGCAGCGGCGAACAGGGCCGAGAAAAATCCTTCCACCCGGACGCCCTCCACCAGGTAGGCGGTGAGCAGGATGGACGAGGTGAGGATGAGCCAGCGGATGACCATGGGGTTTCCTTCCCTTCCCCGGGCGTTCTTCCGGGTTGTGCGGATGCCGCCCAAAAGCCGGACCAACGCGGAGCGAGTTCCGGGATCGTGATTCCTGGGAGAACCATAAGGATTCCCGGTTCTTTATCAAGGTCCGTTGGTTAGGATTTGACACGTCCCAGGCGTTTTGGCTATAGGATTTGTCCAGCGGCCCCGCCTTTCCCGGCCCCGCCCCGATCCGCGCCATTGCATGGGAAGTCACGAACCATGCCCTGATCATTCCGAAGATTTTCATCCGGCCAGGTCCTGCCCAGGGCAGGCGGTGGCCCGGTTTTTACCGCACCGAGGCCGGCTTCAGGAGAAAAGCCGGTACGAAGCATCCTATCCCGACAGGAGAGGCCATCCCATGGAGAAAAAAACGAGGTCGGTCCTCGTGACCGGGGTTTCCCACGCCTGGGGGGCCAAGCTGGTGCCCCTTTTGGAGGAGGACCCCGAATTCGACCCCATCATCGGGATTGACTTCAAGAAGCCGGAAAAGCCTTTCAAGCGCATGGAATTCTTCCAGGTGGACCTCCACAATCCCCTGATCGCCGAGCTTCTCCAGGTGGCCCGGGTGGACACAGTGTGCCACCTGCTTTTCCTGGATTCCTACATGGGGAGCGAGGAATACTTCGACCAGAACGTCATGGGTACCATGGATCTTCTGGCCGCCTGCGCAGCGGGAGAGATCAATCGCGTCATCATCAAGAGCGATACCAAGGTCTACGGCGCGGACTACCTGCACCCCAACTACATCACCGAGGACGCTGAGATCAAAGGCTTCCATCAGCACCGCTACATCCAGGACCGGGTGGAACTGGAACGCATGGTGGACCGTTTCACCCGGCACAACAAAACTCCGGGGGTCACCATCCTGCGGTTCGCCAACGTCCTGGGACGGACCATCGACACGCCCATCATGCGGTATCTGGATTCCAACATCGTGCCCACGGTCCTGGGTCATGACCCCCTTTTCCAGTTCACCCACGAGCAGGATGTCATCGCAGCCCTGTACCACACCATCAAGACCGGTGCCGTGGGCGCCTACAACATCGCAGGGGAAGGGGTCCTGCCCTTGAGCCAGGTCCTCAGGATCGGCGGCAAGCACCCCTTGCCCGTGTCGGCCGCCCTGCTCAAGCTGACCTCCGCCCTGTGGCGGAAAGCCGGGCGCAAAGGGGTCCTTTCCTCGGTGCCCATCGAGGCGGGATACCTGAAGTACAACTGTCTGGGGGACACCACCCGGATGAAGAAGGATTTGAAATTCTTCCCGCGCTATTCCTCCAAGGATGCGGTCATCGACTTTTTCGAGCACCTGAGGGTCCGCCAGTACCTGCCGGACCGGACGGCCATCCGGTCCGATCCTCTTTCCTCGGAAAAACTCCAGGCGTGGATCCAAAGCCGTCGCCGGGCCTCGGACTACCTGTCGGACTTGCTCGACACGTTCAACAAGGAAGGCGAACATGACCAGTAAAGACCAAGGCAGCCCCTCCAACAGGGCATCCGCCGGAAGATGCACGGCCATGACCGCCAAAGGCTCACCCTGCAAGAATCCGGCAACGGAGGAGGGAGGCCTCTGTCCCATTCACCAGAAGGCCCGGAAATCCGGCCCGCCTCCCATGGAATCCTGGTCGCCCTCCCTGTCCCCGGACCGGAAAAGTTCCCTGGCCGAGTCCCTGGCGGAATTCCGGGATTGGGTCGGCCGGCGCATGCGAGGTGATTACGTGGTGGACGATTGGGGGTTTGACGAGGAATTCACCCAGAAATTCTACCCCCTCATCAAGTGGATGTACAAGAAGTACTGGAGGGTCACCGCCACGGGCCTGGAGAACGTGCCAGCCAAGGGCAGGGCTCTTCTGGTGGCCAACCATTCGGGTGTACTGCCCTTTGACGGGGCCATGGTCATTATGGCCATCCTGGAGGAACATCCCGAACCACGCCTGGTGCGGGCCCTGGTTTTGTCCCTTTTTTTCGGACTGCCGTTCACAGGGACCATGCTTCAACGGGTTGGACAGGTCCAGGCCTCGCCCACCAACTCCGAGCGGCTGCTGGAAGCTGACGAGCTGGCCCTGGTTTTTCCCGAGGGGGTGAAGGGAATCGGCAAGCCCTTCCGCAGGCGCTACCAGTTGGCCCGGTTCGGAAGGGGGGGGTTCGTGAGGGTGGCGCTGAAGACGCAGTCGCCCATCATTCCGGTTTCCATCGTGGGGGCCGAGGAAATCTATCCCCAGATCTTCAACCTCAAACCCGTGGCTTCCCTTTTCGGGCTGCCCTACATGCCCATCACGCCAACGTTTCCCTGGCTGGGCCCCCTGGGGGCCATTCCCCTGCCCACCAAGTGGTACATCCACTTCGGGGAGCCCATTCCCATTCCGGAAATGAAATACCGGCCGTCAGAGGAGCCTCTCCTGGTGACCAAGATCTCCAACCAGGTGCGTGACACCATTCAGCGGCAGATCTTTGAACGTTTGAAGACACGCCGGTCGGTGTTCTGGTAGGAATCGGCCAGAGGATTCCCGTTTCGGAAAGTACTTCCTGGGGAGCCGTGTCCAGATCAGCGGGCGCGGCTCGTTTTTTTTCCGGCGGCGCCTTCCTTGCCGGTTCCGGTCGGTGAGAGCTTCACCACATTGCCTGGCCCGGAGTCCTCCCCCTGGCCGGGGGCTTTTCCTTCCAGGCCTTGGATCCTTTTTTCCAGCTGTTCCAGCTTCTCGATGATCCCTTCCGCCTGCTCCCTGGTGGCCAGGTTCATGGAGGAAAGAGCCTCGGCCACCCGCTGGTCGATTTTTTCCGCCACCCAGGCTTTGAAAGACCCTACCTGGCCCTTCATCTCGCGCTTGAACCGGGTGACCTCTTTTTCTGAAATCTCCTGGTCCTTCACCATGCGGTTCACAAGCCGGTCCATCTCTCCCTCGGCTGCGGAAAAGGCGCTCTGCCACAGGGACGCATATCGGCGGGCCAGAGAAACGGTTCCGTGGAGGGTCTCCTGGAAGGTTCCCTGTCCCTTCTGGAGGATCTGGACCAGGACGCTGGGCGGCACGTCCTTGTCCCGGGCCAGGATCTGGCTGATGGTTCCGGAGGTGAGATCCTCGCCGGTCTTGCTGTCGAGGATCTGGACCTCTTCGCCTTCCATCACCAGTTCAGCCACCCGATTCAGGGAAATGTAGGTCTTGTCCCGGGTGTCGTAGAGCTTCCGGTTGGAATATTTCTTTATCTTGCGCATTTCGCTCCCATGGGGCAGCGGACATGGCGGGTGCCGGGAGAAGCTCCTGCTCCCCCGGCACCCGCCCTTGCGGCGCCGGTCATCGTGTTTTGCCGGGCGCTATTATTTCTGAAGACTCTTGGGCAGCTTGGACTTCAAGGCACCCTTGGCGTTCTCGGTAAGCTTGACCAGATCCTTCTTGCTGGGCAGATTCATGCGGGAGGAGAGTCCCGATTCCAGGGCACCCAACATCGGTACCTGGGAGGCGGCTTTCCTGCCCCGTTCAGCGATTCCGGAAACGGCGGTCCTGGTGACGCTGCCCATGTCCTGAAACATGTCCATGCCCGTTTCCAGCGCCTTTTTCAAGCCCACGTTGTACTCACTCACGGTGGTCATGGTCTGGTCGGAAACCCGGCGGATGGTGCGGCTCACGAAATCCTGGGTCTTGGCCGCGGCCGTGGCTCCGGCCTTTTCCACGCCCGTGCGCTGGGCAAGATCCGAAACCCGTCCCTTGATTTTTTCCGTGTCCACAAAGTTGCCGATGATCTCGGCGGTGCCCTTGCCCATGTCTTCTACGATGTCCCGGCCGGATTCCAGGATGCGCTTCATGTTCTCGTTGTAGTCTCCGAGAAGGGCTCCGGCCGAGCCAGCCATCCGTTGAATGGTCCGCACCACGTAGTATTCAGACACCACCTTCTCCGGAGCGATGACGGAAGACGCCTGGGCCTTGGGAGCCGTGGCGGCCACGGTTTTGGGCTTGGCGGCGGCCTTGGCCGCGGTCTTCTTTACGGCGGGCTTCTTGGGAGCGGCCTTTTTGGCCACGGGCTTTGCTTCGACCTTCTTGGCCGTCGTCGTCTTGACCGGGGTGGAAGCTACCGCCTCCTTGGCCGCCGTCTTGGGGGCGGCCTTCTTGGTTTCCACTTTTTGGGGCTCGACTTTCGCTGCAGCGGATTTTTTCTCCGCAGCCCTGACCGTGGTTTTTTTGGCTACAGGTTTCTTTTCTTCCGCCTTGGCCTCGGTGGGTTTGGTGGTTTTTTTCTCTGCCATGGTGAAGTCCTCCCTTTCTCTGGATTTCCGGTGTCGGCCGGGGGCGGTATCGAAGACCGCCCAAGCCTCTCATGTCATTCAATATGACGCATTGCGTCATATTCGTCAAGTCTTTTTTTTGGGTAGTCATTCGGGGAAAAAGAAGGGGAGGGGGCAAGGGAAAAAACCTTGGCGAGTCTTTATCTCTGGGGCTTCGGATGCTATAGGGAAGCGCACATTCACCGAGGCCCCTCGCCGGGGCCGGAGCAGGAGGCATGGCGGATTTCGAACCACCCAGGGCCAGGACTTTTTCCTACGAACTGCCGGGCGGCTGGATCGTCCTGGCCGGAAAAACCGACCAGGACAACGAGATCCTGAGCCTGAAGGACGCCGATCCCCAGGACTGGTGGTTCCACGTCCGGGGTATGCCGGGAAGCCACGTGATCCTGAGGGCCCGGCCCGATGAGGAACCCGGTTCCGCCGTGCTCAAGCAGGCCGCGGCCGTGGCGGTGTACCACAGCAAAGCCAAAAACGCCGGGGTGACGCCCGTATCGTGCACCCGGGCCCGGTTCGTCACCAAAGCCCCGGGCGCTCCCCCGGGAACGGTAAACATCCGCAAGGAAACCATCATCAAGGTCCGGCCGGGGATTCCGGTCAACGCCACCACCAAAGGAGAGGGATCATGAAAGTCGCTTTGTGCCTCATGGGCATTTTCGCCATCACCGCCGGGAATCCCGTTGCCTCCCAGGCCGATGAGACCGGGGGGAAAGCCGTCAACCCCCGGGTGCTCTTTTCCACCTCCAAGGGCAACATCGTTATCGAACTCTACCCGGACAAGTCCCCCTTCACCGTGGAGAACTTCCCCCAGTACGTGAAGGACTGCTCCTTCCCCGGCACCGTCTTC
>JAHJUF010000420.1 GCA_018829095.1 Pseudomonadota bacterium
CCCTCATTTCGGAAACCAGGGGCGAAAGACTCCCGGAAAGCCCGGCCACCTCGGCGGTGGACGCCTCCTGTCTGGCCACGGCTCGGGAAAGGCTTTCCACCTCCCCGGCCAGCCGCGCCTTTCGGGCCGCGAGTTCCTCCTTTTTCCCGGAAAGTCCGTCCAGGCGCGCGGCCAGGGCTTCCCGCTCCCCGGCCCACTGGTCCCGGGCCTGCTGGGTCTGTTGCCGTACGCCGATGGCGGAACGCAAGGCCGCCTCGTCCGGCGTGGCCGGGTCCTGGCCCGGGGCCGGGGCGGCCAGGGTCAGGAGCACCAGGAGGATGAACAGGCTTCTTTTCATGGTGAATGTTCGATTCCGGGGGTTTTCTCAATCAAATCCAGTCCATGCGACCGCATCATACACCAGGGCCCGGCAAACGCAAGGCCGGTGACAAGGAAAGGCGGCCTGTGTTATGCGTGGCGGGAAGCGGAAAACGGCGGGGGACAGGCCCCGGCCGTTTTTCCGGAACCGGACCGCAAGGCGGACCCAAGCCTGGGGAATGGCATGAAAAAATCCTTCATCCTGGCCCTGGCGGCCAATCCCCGGGGCGAGGTGTTCGAATTGCCCGGCTACGGGGCCTGCGGCGCGGCCGGAGGCCTTGTGCAGCCCCTCTCGGCCGAAGACGCGGTCCCCATGCCCCACGGCAGCGAGATCCTGTTTCTGCCGGACCGGAGCCCCGTGGTCTGGGACCCGGACGCCGGCCGGCCCGTGGTTATGGCGGAAAACCCCTATGTGCCGGGCGAGGCCCTCCACGCCGTGGCCGTGTTCAATTCCCCGGGCTGGGTGGCTGCCCTTTCCGGGGCCTGGGAGGAACGGCCCGGGGCGGAAGTGCTGCCGCTCTTTTCCTACGGCGCGGCGGGCTGGGGCGGCCGGGGCATGGTGTCCGCCGCCTTCCGGGTGGATGCCGAGCGCCGCCAGGACCTGCGCCTTATGCCTGTGGCAAAAGTCCGGGCCGGGGTGGCCCGCATGCGGAAAAATCTCCCGGAAAACCGCCTGGCCCGGCACCTGGAGAACTGCGCCCTGGTCTACGGCTGCCCGGCGGCCAAGAACTTCTTCCTGGGCCGGTTCGAGGCCCCGCTCCCCACCTCCCCGTCCTGCAACGCCAAATGCCTGGGATGCCTGTCCCTTCAGAAAACCGAGAAAACGGGCATCCCCGTGTCCCAGGAACGCATCGCCTTCGTGCCCACCCCTGAGGAAATCGCGGAAGTGGCCCTGACCCACATCCGCCGGGTGGGGCCCCGGGCCGTGGTCTCCTTCGGCCAGGGCTGCGAGGGCGACCCGCTTTTGGTGGCGGATGCCGTGGCCAAGGGGGCCGCCGCCATCCGCCGGGCCACGGACCAGGGCACCATCAACCTCAACACCAACGCCGGACGCCCGGATCTCCTGGAGCAATGCCTGGAGGCCGGGGTGGACAGCGTGCGGGTGTCCATGAGCAGCCTGCGGGAAGCTTGCTACAACGCCTATTTCCGGCCCTCCTACACCTTCTCCGACGTGATGGAAAGCATCCGCCTCACCGGGGGAAAGTACAAGAGGTGGGTGTCGGTGAATTACCTGAACATGGCGGGGTTCACGGATTCGGCCGAGGAATCCGAGGCCCTGTTCGCCTTTTTGGCAAAATTCCCCGTGTCCATGATCCAGTGGCGGAACCTGAACTTTGACCCGCCGCGCTATCACGCCGCCATGGCAGGGGCCGCGTCCTCCACCCGGCCCATGGGCATGAAGCGCCTGAAGGACGAGGCCAGCCGACGGTTCCCGGGTCTGGTCCACGGCTATTTCAACCCGCCGGTGCGGGGCGTGTGAGCCTGCCCCCGAACCCCTCCGCCCCGGGTTGATTTTCCCTTGGCGGGATGACATAAACCCCTAGGAACGTTTCGGGAAAATTCCCCCTGCCCCCCTCTTTCCAGGAGGGGAACCCTTCTTGGGAGCCATCATGTACGATCCCGGCAAGTGCACCCTTTGCGGCGAATGCCTGGCCGGCTGCGCGTTTTTGGGCTTTTCACCCGACGAGGCCATGGATGCCATGACGGCCCTGGCCCAGGGCGAAACCCCCGGCTGGCTGGACCGGTGCATGACCTGCTACGCCTGCACCGAGAGGTGTCCCAACGGCGCGGACCCCTTTTCCCTCATCTGCCGGCGCCACGAGGAACGGGGCGCCTACGTGCCCGCCGAGGTCGTCCGGGGCGTCCACGCCCACTTCTCGGCCCAGGGGGAGTTCACGCCGCCCGCCCTTTCCGGCACGGTGGTGTCGGCCTGCACCATCTACAACGTGACGCCGGAATCCTACACCAGCAAGATTTTTGCGGGCCTGCCCCTGGTGCGGGGCCGCCATTTCTTCTGCAATGTGCTCTACACCCACCTGGGCAACCTGTCCCTGTACGTGGACGGCCTGGCCCGATTCGTGGGGAACCTGGCCGCCACGGGCGCGGACCGGGTGGTGCTGACCCACGAGGACTGCTGGGCCGCCGTGAAGGAGGCCGTTGCCCGGGGCATTGAGATCCCCTTCACCCCGGTGCACCTGTACGAGTACCTTTTGGAGTACCTGGACGCCCACCCGGACGAGGTCCGCCCCCTGGGGATTTCCGTGGCGTTCCAGCGACCCTGCGCCGCCCGGTTTTCGCCGGAAAAGGACGCCCTGGCCGACGAGATTTTTTCCCGCATCGGGGTGACCCGGGCGGCCCGGAAATACGACAGGGAAGACGCCCTGTGCTGCGGCATGGGCGTGGCCGGCCTGCCCGCGGCCCGGGATGCCATGGGGCCTTTCCGGGACGCCAACATCGCCGACGCCAAGGCCCACGGCGCGGACCTCCTGGCCTGCCTGTGCCCCATGTGCATGGGAGCGCTGAAGGCGCAATGCGACGCCGCCGGAATCATCCCGGTGTTCCTCGTGGACCTCGTCCGGGCGGCCCTGGGGGAAATCGCGCTGCCCGGGGCCTGACGGTAAAGGAAAACCAAAGATTTCGTGGAATTGATGGAGATGCAAAAAGCCGTCATCCCGGCGAAGGCCGGGATCCAGGGTCTTTTAACACCATGAAAAAACTGGATTCCGGCCTTCGCCGGAATGACGTTTTCCGGCTGTATGGGCTTTTTGCCAAGCCATCCTTTTTGTCCTTTCCATTCTTTTCGCGGCCTTTGAAGCTTTTGTAATCTGCTGATATTTTTGATTTTTATCGAACCGGCACCCTGAACCAGGGAAAACGAGGGAGGAAAACGAATGGGCGAGCTATTGTGGACGCCGAACCCCGAACGGGCCCGCAACACGAACATGCACCGGTTCATGGAGCGGATCAACGAGAAGTACGGCCAGGATTTTTCTGAGTACGGGCCCCTGTGGCAATGGTCCGTGGACCATATCCCGGAGTTTTGGGCCGAGATGTGGGACCTGGCCGGGGTCAAGACCTCCGAGCCGTACCGCGCCGTGGTGGACGATGCGCAGAAGATGCCCGGGGCCAAGTGGTTTTCCGGGGCGCGCATGAATTTCGCGGAAAACCTGCTCCGCTTCAGGGATGACAAACCGGCCCTGGTGTTCGTGGGGGAAGGCCGGGAGCCCGTGACGCTCACCCACAACGAGCTGTTCGCCCAGGTGGCCCGCATGGCCGAGGCCCTGAAACGGGCCCGGGTGAAGCCGCTGGACCGGGTGGTGGGGTTCATGCCCAACCTGCCCCAGACCATCATCGCCATGCTGGCCACCACCTCCCTCGGGGCCATCTGGTCGTCCTGCTCGCCGGATTTCGGCGAAAAGGGCGTGCTGGATCGGTTCGGCCAGATCCGGCCCAAGGTCCTTTTCTGCGCGGACGGCTACCGGTTCAAGGGCAAGTCCTTCGATTCCCTGCAAAAAATCGCCGGGGTGGTGAAGAACCTGGACTCCCTGGTCCGGGTGGTGGTGGTCCCCTACGTGTCCGATGCCCCGGATCTTTCGGCCCTGCCCATGGCCGAGCTGTGGGACGACTTTTCCGCGGGCGGCCAGCCGGGCTCCATCCCCTTTGAGCAGCTCCCGGCCTCCCACCCCCTGTACATCATGTATTCCTCCGGCACCACGGGCCTGCCCAAGTGCATGGTTCAGAGCGCGGGCGGCATCCTGGCGCACCACATGAAGGAACTCCTGCTCCACACGGACCTCACGCCCGACGACACCATCTTCTACTTCACCACCTGCGGGTGGATGATGTGGAACTGGCTCACCTCGTCGCTCGCCACGGGGGCCACGGTGGTGCTTTACGACGGCAACCCCTTCCACCCCGGCCCCGGGGCCCTGTGGAAGATGGCCCAGGACCTGAAGGTCACGGTCTTCGGCACCAGCGCCGGATACCTGGGGGCGCTGGCCGCCTCGGGCGTGTCGCCCAAGGACGAGTACGATCTCTCGGCCCTTCGCGTCCTGCTCTCCACGGGCTCGCCGTTGTCCGAAGACCTGTTCAAGTGGGTCTATGCCAACGTGAAATCCGACCTCCAGCTCGCCTCCATCGCCGGCGGCACGGACCTGAACGGATGTTTCGCCCTGGGCAACCCCATGGGCCCGGTCTACTCAGGCGAGCTCCAGTGCCGGGGCCTGGGCATGGCCGTGGAGGCCTGGGACGAAAACGGCAAGCCCGTCATCGGCCAGCGGGGCGAACTGGTGTGTACCAAACCCTTCCCCTCCATGCCCGTGTTCTTCTGGGAAGACCCGGAAGGCGAGAAGTACCACAAGGCCTACTTTGACGTGTACCCGGGCATCTGGCGGCACGGGGACTTCATCGAGGTCACGGAGCACGGCGGAGTCGTGATCCACGGCCGGTCCGACGCCACCCTGAACCCCGGGGGCGTGCGTATCGGCACGGCGGAGATCTACCGGGTGGTGGAGACCTTCCCCGAGGTGGCCGATTCCGTGGTGGTGGGCCAGGACTGGAAGGACGATGTCCGGGTGGTCCTGTTCGTGAAAATGGCCGAGGGCCACAGCCTGGACGACGGCCTCAAAAAACGCCTGGCCACCGCCATCCGGCAAAACGCCTCCCCCCGCCACGTCCCGGCCAAAATCATCGCCGTGTCGGACATCCCCTACACCCTGAACATGAAAAAGGTGGAAATCGCCGTGAAAAAAACCATCCAGGGCGAAAAAGTCACCAACACCGACGCCCTGGCCAACCCCCAGGTCCTGGAGGAGTACAAGGGTTTGAAGGAATTGGCGGAGTAGAAAGCTTGATGAGTTCGTAAAAAGCCCAAAAACCATCCGAACCGTCATTCCGGCGAAGGCCGGAATCCAGCGATTTCGGGGTGTTACAAAAAGCCTGGATCCCGGCCTTCGCCGGGATGACGACTTTTTACGAATTCATCAAAGCTTGGGGGGAACCTC
>JAHJUF010000049.1 GCA_018829095.1 Pseudomonadota bacterium
CCCCCCCTTTTTCCAAGGGGGAACCCGTTTCGGGCCTTGCCACTCAAGACCGCCCTTTGTGCAGGGCCTGCCTGTTTCGTGAAACGGTAGGAGAGGGGGATGACGGGGCGTGCGCCGGGGCTGGCAAAAGAGAAAGGCGGCGCCCGGAGGACTCCGGACGCCGCCCCGGTTGTTTCAGCAAGGGGCTGCGGTCATCCGCAGGAACCCGTGGAACAGGAGCCGCCGCAGCCGCCCCCGCCGCCCAGGTCCATGGCCGAATCCACCTTGAAACCCATGCCTGTGAAGTCGATTTTGATGGGCTTGGCCTCTTCCAGGAATTTCTTGTCCACCAGGAAGGTCAGGCCGTTCTCCTTGAAAATCTCATCCGTGTCCCGCGGCTCATCCAGAGCCAGCGATAGGGCCGGACCGCCTCAGCCGCCGGGATTCAAAAACACCCGGACGGGGCTTTTCTCGGGCTGACTTTCGAAATATTCCACGAACTTCTCCATCGCGGTCGGGGTCACTTCCAACATGGTCATTCTCCTTGTTCGGGGCAGGGGCTTCCATTTCGGGAATAGGGGGAAGCAAACACCTTCCCGCGAATTCCATCCTGACCTATAAATATAAGCAGGGATTCAGCTTGTCAAACCCCGGGTGTTATCTATGGCGCGGCGAGGCGCTCCCGGTACACGGCCAGGTATTCGGGAGAGAACAGCACGAAGAACACCTTTTCGGGCAGCGCGTTCTCCGAAAGAAAGGCCAGGCTGCGGTCCAGGGCCACCCGGCAGGCCTCCCGGACGGGGTAGCCGTACACCCCGCAGGAGACGGCGGGAAAGGCCACGGTGCGGCATCCGTGATCCCGGGCCAGGGCCAGGGAGTTGTCGTAGCATGAGGCAAGAAGCCCCTCGTCCCCGGGCCGCCCCCGAAAGATCGGGCCCACGGTGTGGATCACGTACCGGGCCGGGAGGTTGTACCCTCTGGTGATGACCGCCTGGCCCGCGGGGCAGCCCCCCAGGCATCGGCATTCCTCCAGAAGCCCGGGCCCGGCGGCCCGGTGGATGGCCCCGTCCACGCCCCCGCCCCCCAGAAGGGCGGAGTTGGCCGCGTTCACGATGGCGTCCGTTTCCATCCGGGTGATGTCCCCGTGAAGCGCCTCCACGCGTTTTAGCAACTCCCGGCCCATAGCGTTTTCCTCCCTTCGTGATGTTTCAGACCTGGGTTCAAAGGCGAAAAACATGGATGCCTCATAACCGGATGAAAACCTACGCCATTCGTCATTCCTGTGAAAGCAGGAATCCATTTTTTCAAAGGATTATGGATCACCGCTTTCGCGGGGATGACGGACATTCCTGGTATGTTACGAGCACGTCAACGTTCAAAAGCAAAAAGAATCCGCAGGTTACACAGATGGATGTCCGGGCGCTTGGTCCTGGGAAGGTCAGGGGATCCGAAGCAAGAGGATGGCCTTCTTGCCACAAAGCCCGGGCCGGGTTCCCCCCGTTGACTCCGGGGCTGTCGGTGGCACCCGGGGGAAAGACGGTATCCACCGGATTGCCTGCCGTTTTCCCGAAAAGGAAACCTTTGTAACCTTTTCCCGGCGCATCCGTTATAAAGGGCAATATGGACCATGATTCGTTTTACAGGGCCTGGCATCCCAGGCTTTTCGGGTATCTCGCCCGCATGACCGGGGACCGGGAGCTTTCCCTGGACATCGCTCAGGAGAGCTTTGCCCGGTGCCTGGCCCGGTACGGCGGCCTGGAGGACGCCCGGCCCGTGCTGTTCGCCATCGCCAGGAACCTGGTTTTTGACCACCACCGCAGGTCCGGCCGGGAATTCCTCCTAGACCCCGAGCCGGTTGCCGATTCGTCCACGCCCGACCCGGAAGAGGCCTTGTTGCAACGCGAGGCGTCCCGGCGGCTGCTGAAAGCCCTGGAAAGCCTGCCTGCGCCCGAGCGCGAGGTTCTTTCCCTGGCTGTGGGCAGGTCCCTTTCCTATCAGGAGATCGCCCGGATCTGCGGCATCTCCGAGGCCAATGTCAAGGTCCGGGTGCACCGGGCCCGGCGGAAATTGAGAAGTCTTTTGGAGGAGGAGCCATGAATATTCGAGAGCCCCTCATCAGCCAGTTCATCGACGACGAACTGAGCCTCGGGGAAAAGCGCGATTTCCTTGCCGAGCTGGCCCGGGACCCCGTTTTTGCCGGCCAGGCCCTGGCGCTGGTGGACCAGGAGATCCTCCTGGATTCGGACCCGGTCTTCGCGGTGGAGGCCCCTGCCATGCCCGCGCCGCGCTGCCTGCGGTTCCCGAGCCGGAGCGCCATGGCTCTGGCCCTGGCTGCGGCCATGCTCCTGGTTTCTTTCGGGGTGCTCTTCCGGGCGCACCTTTCGGACGCCCCCAAGGGCCTGGCCACGGTTTCCCACCGGTTCGTGCTCTACCGGCCCGATGCCTTGGGGGTGGAAATCTCCGGCAGCTTCAATGGTTGGACGCCCGTGGCCATGAGCCCGGCCGGAAGCAGCGGCTACTGGGAGGCCTTCCTGGATCTGCCGCCCGGTGAGCACCGCTTTTCGTACCTTGTGGGGCCGGACGGCCGGGTGCCGGACCCCACTCTTTTGGCCCGGGAAAACGACGGGTTCGGCGGTGAGAATTCCATTCTGAAGGTGGCGGGAAGAATATGAGGAGGCTGGTCTGGATGGTTTTGGCCGCCGCCCTGCTGGCTGGCGGCTGCGGGGGAAAGACCCTTGTTGTGAAACCCGAGGGAGACGGGGTTTGCCTGGTCCTGCGCCTTCCGGACGCGGCCCGGGTGGAGCTCTTGTCCTCTGCCTCCGGGTACGCCCCCGTGTTGGCCGCAAGAAACCGGGACGGCCTGTGGGAGGTCCGGCTGCCGGGCCTGGAGCCCTTTGACTACTTCTACCGGGTGGATGAAGAGCCGTTCACGCCCCCGTGCCCCCAATCCCGGCCCGATGGTTTCGGCGGCAGGACCTGCATTTGGGAGCCCGGCCTGTAACCTTTCGGCGGCGGGCGCGTTTTGGGAATGAAAAGCGGGTTGCGGCCGCGACCAAAACGAGGATCCAGGCAAACAAGGGAGTTATGGACATGAAAAAGATTTGGGTTGTGTTGCTGATGGCGATGATCCTGTGGCCTTTGCCGGTTCTGGCTGCGGACGGGGGCACGGGCCTGCCCGAGGCTGTGATGAACGGCGCGCGCCGGATGGTGCAGGCCGGGGTGCCGGAACAGGACGCCATGTCCATGACCCGGCGCATGATGGAAAACCGTTTCACCGAGCAAGAGATCGTCCGGGCCCAGGAGATGGTGACCGGGACCGTGGAGGAGGGCCTGCCTGCCGGGCCCGTCCTGTCCAAGGCCATGGAGGGCTTGGCCAAGAGGGTGGAGGCCCGGGCCGTGCTTTCCGCCATGGAGAACGTGAGGGCCCAGCGCGCGTTCGCCAGGAGGACGGCGGCCGGTCTGGAGGCGGACCCCGTCAAGGCCGAAAGCCTGGAGGAGGTTACGGCCGAGGCTCTGGCGGCCGGGGTCAGGGAAAAGGACATGGACAGGCTTGCCGACAGGCTGCGGACCCGGGATCGGGTCCAGGACCCGGATCTTTGCCAGGAGGCTGGCGGCACCGTGCGGGACATGGCCCGGCTGGGAGCCTCGTCCGAAAAAGCCGTGGACGCCGCTTGCGCTGGGCTTGACCAGGGCTTTTCGGCAGGCGACATGCGCACCATGAGGAATTCCTTTGCCAGCCGGGTCCGGGGCGCTTCGGCCAACGACCTGGCCCAGGGCTTTGCCCGGGCTGCGGCGCGCGGCGTGGGCGCCGGAAACCTGGGCCGCGAAGCGTCCGGCGGCATCGGGGGTCGTCAGGGCGGCGGCCTGGGCGCTGGCGGCGGTAGCCAAGGCGGCGGCCAAGGGGCTGGCGGCGGCACCGGCGGCGGTAGCCAAGGCGGAGGCGGTAGCCAAGGCGGAGGTGGCGGCCAAGGCGGAGGTGGCGGCCATGGCGGAGGTGGCGGCCATGGTGGAGGCGGAGGCCGCGGCGGCAGGTAACGCCCGCCGCCCGGCGCATCACGCCCGGATCACCCCAGCCACAAAACGGGGGAGGCACCTCTTCAACGAGGCACCTCCCCCGTCCTGTTCCCACCTCCTGGCCACGGAAAAAGGAAAGCCGCGGATTCCGCGGATTTCAAAGCAGGATTATCCAGCCGAGTAGATACCACAGGAAGGCCCCGGCACCCATTAAAAGGCCGGTGTCAAGAAAAAACACCCCTCCTGGGCCCCGGCCGGGCCGGCTCGGGATTATTTGATTGCTCCGATTAGGTGGTACCCGCCAGCTCTATCGCCTCCGCTGGGAAGATGAGGAAATTTTCAAGCTTATCAGGGAGTTCCTGCAGACCGAGGACTTCCTGGGAAGGCCGGACCCGCTCATCGCCCAGGAGATCGTGGCCGTACACCTTTACTGCCTGCTGGCGCGCATCCTCATCATAGAGTCGGCCCTGGCCCATGACCATGGCAAAA
Source organism: Pseudomonadota bacterium (assembly GCA_018829095.1). Taxonomy (GTDB): domain Bacteria; phylum Desulfobacterota; class Desulfobacteria; order Desulfobacterales; family Desulfatibacillaceae; genus JAHJUF01. Next base: position 4,483 of record JAHJUF010000049.1, read on the forward strand.
ACCCTCGGAAATCGCCCCGCAAGCCTCCTTCCACGCCACCTCCCGTTTCCTCGACCGCCTGCGGACCTGCCAGGACGACAAGCTGGTCATAGACCTCCTGAACACCTGTCTTGCACAAATCTTCCGGCAAAGGCACAAAAAACGACCAGGACGCAAATACCCAAGAAAATCAAGGAGCCGCCACGGCAAATGGGCCATGAAATATTCTTAAGTCAACGGTATTGAGTGGCCACTGGCAATCCTGCGAATAGGAGGGGTGGCTGTGGAGTCTTGGGCGAATCCCCCTAAAGGGGGATTCCGGGCCGGATGCCTTGGGGTTCCTTCCCTTTTCCGGGCGTTACTCCCTGTTGAACGTAAGCGCCGTCAGGCGGCCCTTATCAATCCTCCGGGCTCCACTCCCTCCCCAATCGCGGCACCGCCAGCCTTCCCGCCAGGCCTTCCCGGGCCATGATTTCCCGGATTTTCCGCACGGGTTCCCCCCTAGGCTCCAGCGACAGGGCGAAGGTGCCCCAGTGGATGGGCACGAGCCAGCGGGAGCGTAGGGCCTGAAACGCCCGGACCGCTTCCTCGGGGTTCACGTGGCTCCAGCGCATGACCCACCTGGGGCGGTAGGCCCCGATGGGGATCAGGGCCACCTCGGGCGCGAACCGCTCGCCGATCTTCGCAAATCCCGAAAACCAGGCCGTGTCCCCGGCGAAATACACGGACCGGCCGCCTTGTTCCAGCACGAAGCCCGCGCCCCGGCGGAACAGGCTGTCCGCCAGGTAGCGGCCCCCGAAGTGCCGGGCGGGCACGGCGTGGATCGTGGTCCCGCCGATCTTCACGCTCTCCCAGGGCGGGACCTCCAGGAAGGTCTTGCCCTTCAACCCCGGCACCAAAAACGCGGCCCGGGGCGGGGTCACAATGGGGACCTCGGGGGGAACCCGGGCCAGGGTGGGTGCGTCCAGGTGGTCGTAGTGCCCGTGGGACACCAGGACCGCCGAAAGA
>JAHJUF010000421.1 GCA_018829095.1 Pseudomonadota bacterium
GATCCAAAATATCATCGGGCGGGCGTTTTCCGGAAGAAAGACGCCCTCCGCCCGCGGGAAAGGAAAAGGCCGAATCCATGGCTGACATCAAGGAACTACGGAAAGCGGGCAAGGCGTCCCCGGAGCAGATCCGTTACGCCAACATGGTGTTCTGGGGGGCCTGGCTCGCCATCGCCATCATGATCCTCACCTACACGGCCTACATGACCGGCGCGGTGAAGCCCTTCATCCCCGTCGAGGATATCTCCCGTTACTGGGCCATGCCGGCGTCTGAATACATCCATGAGTCCGGCGCTCCCACGGGCTGGTCGTGGGTGGCCCTCCTGGGCCATGGCGACTACATGAATTTCCTGGGCATCGCCCTTTTGGCCGTCATGACCATCGTCTGCTTCCTGGGGGCCCTGCTCCCGGCCTACATCAAGAAAAAGGACTGGATCTTTTCGGGCATCGTCATCCTGGAGGTCCTGGTCCTCACCCTGGCCGCCTCGGGCATCCTGGGGGGCGGAGGGCACTGACTCTTCGGAAGGCGATCCATCCGCAACAACAAAAAAGCCGGGCGGCCCGCCCGGCTTTTTTGTTTCCTTTTTCCCCGAATGATCACAACCCGGCAGGAGGCCCCCCTTTCGGGGGGCCCGTTTCCTCCGCGGCAGGGTGGGTCACCCGGCCGCCCTGCGTTGTGTCCTCCGTTCCCCCCGGGGCGGGGCCGCGTGGAGCCTCCAGATGAAGCTGTCCACCCGGCGGGTGTCCAGGGGCGTGCCGTCGTCGTAGAAGAAGAAGGACGGGATCTCCCGGTAGTGGCGGAGCAGGCTCTCCTCGATGAGGCTGTTGTCGCAGCCCCAGCAGGAGGTCATGATCACGCCGTCGTAGTCTCCCCGGTCCCATTCGGCCAGGACGTTGCCCACCGCGTAGCCCGACCCTCCGTGGGTGTCCGGGTCGATGACGCCCATGGTCCGGGCCAGGGCCGCCGGGATGTCCGGCATGGGCAGCCAGGAATGGCTTCGCCGGGCCAGGGTGTAAAGGGCCCTGCGCATGGCCCGCATGCCGGTCAGGTAGGTGGCGTGCTGGCCCCGGCTGCTGGAGCGGCCGAACATCAGGCGCGGGTGCTTCCGGGCCATGAACTCCAGGAAGTCCCCCAGAGGCTCCGCCACCGGCCGGACCCCCTGGTCCGCCAGGTGGCGCAAAAGCCCTGCGTTGGCCACGTCGTTCCCCTTGGTCATGGGGTCCCCGGACACGAACACGGTGCGCCACGCCCGGCGGTTTCCCCCGGCCTTCTCCATCTCCACGAAGTCCCGGGCGGCCCGGCGCACCAGCAGGGAAAGCCGGGTCCAGTCCCAGGCGTTTTTGGCGGCGGCCGGGGTCCCTTTGCGGGGCCGCTCCTCCAGCAGGGAGAGCAACCGGGCCGCATGGTAGTCGTACAGCCTTCGGGCCTGACCCGGGCCACCTTCCACGGCCATGTGGTACACGTAGAGCTGGCGCAGGATGTCCATGGCGGTCAATCCCGCCATGAGCCGGGCCGCCATGCCCGGCCCCCCGGCCACCCGGAGGGAGGCCACGGTCACCAGGCTGTCCAGGCCCATGCCCGCCACGGACATCCGGTCCTTGACCCCGTACATCCCGGCCCTGCACATCTCCCCGGAAAGCTGGAGCAGCCGGATCTCCCGGTCCGGCGGATTCTTTTCCAGGTACTCCTTGAACGCGCCCCAGATGAGCTGGTAGGACATGCACTCCTTGCCCGACAGGTCCCGGCGGCCCAGGGCGTAGTTTTCCAGGGTCACGGGCGGCGCGCAGTCCGCATCGTATCCATAGGACCGGTACAGGGCCGCGAAGATGTCCCCCAGGTATTCCACGGAGCTGAAGAACACGTAGCGCACCGACTTGTCCAGGTACTTCCTCTTGGGCCCGTCCACCGATACGTGGGACACGGCCCTGGCCTGTTCCGGCAGGCCCTGCAAACCTTCCGCATCCACATACTGGCGCACGGACCGGAGAAAGGCCTGGATGCGCGTGACAAATCCCGCCGCGCCCCCGTGGCCGTCGCTTTCCAGGACCGTGTGGGGATACCCGGCCAGCGTGGCGGAGAAGATCTGCTCCGTGAAGGAGGCCGGCCCGCAGCCAAAGGACGAGAGCATGAGGGGAAAGGCCTGGCCCGTGGCCTTGGCCGAGAGGGCCGCCCGGAGATAGCGGTTGGCGTCCCCCCAGTAGACCCGGAGCAGTTTGGGGGTGCCCGGGGCGATGGGGAAGGCGTCCATGGGGATGGCCATGGCCCCGTTTTGCCGCAGGATGTCCGGGATGCCCGAGTTGGCGGCCCGGTCGTGGATCACGTGCTGGGAGCCGCACAGCACCACCGCCGGTATGCCCTCTTTCTCTGCGTAGTCCAGGGCCTCTTGCCCTGCCCGGGCCAGGTGGGCCTCGTAGGCTTCCTGGGCCCGGGAGGCAGCCGCGAGGGCCGGGGCCAGCCGCGCCCGGGATGCCCCCAGGGCGTCGGCCAGGGGTTCCAGGGCCCGGGCTGTTTCCGGGCCGGAAAGCCCCTGGGCCAGGAACAGCTTGGGAAGGATCACCCGGGTGTTCTTGCCCCGGGAGGCCAGGGCCTTGGCCGCCATCTCGGGCATGGCCTGCTCCGTGACGCAGGCTTGGCCCCCTGGCCCCTCCCGGTCCGGGAAGTCCATGATCTTGGGGAAGAACAGGACCGGGCAGTCGGTGTCGCAGATGGCGTGGGCGATCTTCACGGGCCCGCAGGAGTCGAAGCTGTTGCACAGCCGCTCGCCTTGGGCCATGGACCCGGAGTCGGACTTCAGGATCCGCACCGAGCCTCCCAGCTCCCGGACCAGGGTGGCCAGGAAGGGCAAAAACCCTGGCAGGGGCCCGGTCATGGGGATGGCCACTTCCGGCGCGCCGGGAGTCTTCGTTTCCAGGGCGGCCAGAAGCTCCTGGCGCCGGGCAAAGGGGTTGGGGGCGTTTTTGGGGAGCTTCCTGGCTGCTCCGGCAGCCACCTCGTACTTGGGGCAGGCTCCGCCCGAGGTGGCCACCAGCTTTTCCCCGTCGAACTGGATGGTGGTTCGTTCGATGGGGCACAGGGTCCGGCACTTTTTGTCCCGGCAGGCGAACTCCGCGCGCTCCACGATCTCGGCCGCCAGGAACCGGGAAAGATCCAGGGCTTGCACCGTTTCCAGGGCTTTGGCTCCGGCCTCCCCCATGGCCAGGAGCCCGATGCCCCAGGCCCCCATGGCTCCGGGGTTGGGGGGCACCACGATGTCCCGGCCCGTCACCGAGGCCAGGGTCCAGGCCAGGGAGGGGTTGGCTGCGGGCTTGCCCTGGAAGAAAATCTTCTTCCCCGGGGTACGCTGGCCCATGACCCGGTTCAGGTAGTTGCGGATGACCGAGTACTGGAACCCGGCGAACACGTCGTCCAGGGAAAATCCGTCCTTCAGGGCCTCGGCCCCGGCATCGGCGATGTACACGGTGCACATCTGGCCCAGGTCCGGGGGCCTTTGGGCGCGTTGGGCCATGTCCACGAACTCGGAGATCTCGTGGATGTCGTAGCAAGCGGCCTGCTCCTCCAGGAACGAACCCGTGCCCGCGCTGCACGCCTTGTTCATGTCGCTCTCGATGATCCGGCCGCCGCTCACCCGGACGTACTTGGCGTCCTGGCCGCCGATCTCGATGATGGACAGGTCTTCCCCCCGGTCCGGGTCGCAGCGGATGGCCGCCGTGGCGTGGGCCACGATCTCATTTTCCACCCACACCCGGTCCTCGTTGAACACGGCCCGGGCCACCACGGCCGCCGCCTCCCGGCCGGAGCCGGTGAGCGCCACGGCCCGGACGTCCGGCGCACCCCGCTCCAGGATGGCGGAAATCAGCCTTCGGCCGGCGTCCACGGGATTGCCCCGGGTGCGGTCATAGACATCCAGGAGAGGTTCGCCCGTGGCTAGGCAGGTGAGCACGGCCTTGGCCCCGGTGGAACCGAGATCCAGCCCCAGGACCGAGGGCCGGCTTTCCCAGTCCGGGGCCGGGGGGATTTCGTCCAGGATGAGGACCCGGTCCCGGAAGTCCGAGGCGGGAGAAAGCTCCGCGAAACGCTTCTCCTTTTCCCGGAGCAGTTCTTCGGGGTCAGCGGGCAGGCTCATGGGGCTGTTTTCCATCGCGTGGGCAGCCGCGATCCTGGCTGCGCCCATGGCCTCGAACACCAGGGCGTTTTCCGGCACCAGGAGCGGAGACCCGCCTCCGGTCTCCCGGGCCAGGGCGTCCACGAACGACGCGCACTGGGTGCAGCCGCCGATGAGGTACACCGGCCCCTCCACCTGGTTCCGGGCCAGGAGGGCCGAGGTGTTCCGGGCCATGGAGGAGAAGAACCCCGCGAAGAGGTCGGCGGCGGGCTTGCCCTGGTTGGCGTAATGGGTCATTTCGCTTTTTGCGAAGACCGAGCACCGGGCCGTGATGGGCACGGCCCTTTCCGCCTCCTGGGCCAGCCGGTCCGCGCCCTCCAGATCCAGGCCGAA
>JAHJUF010000422.1 GCA_018829095.1 Pseudomonadota bacterium
CTACCGCAAATTCGACACCTCCATGTGCACCTACTGCTCGGCCTTGAACGGCCTGGTCCTCACCGCCATCCGGGCCGCGTACAAGGGCACGCCCTTTGATAAGGTGGAGGTCCTGACCGGCAAGAAGATGGAGCCCGCGCCGGGCATGAACCACACCATCCTTTTGGGCAAGTGCATCTGTGACAAGAACAAGAATCACCCGGACATCCAAAACGCCCTGCCCATCAAGGGCTGCCCCCCCAAGGCCGAAGACATCATGGGTGCCCTGGCGGGCGCGGGCATCCAGGCGGACCCGGCTCTCTTTGCCAACATTGACCTGCTCCCGGGGTTCTTCATGGCCCGCTACGCGGGAAAACCCGAGTTCGACGAGAGTTTCTTTACGGTGGACTGAGGCGGGCATGGGGAAAACGGCCCCGGCAGAACGGCCCCGGGTGTACACCATCGGCCATTCCAACCATTCCCGGGAACGCTTTTGGGAGCTTCTTTCCGCCGCCGGGGTGAAGGCCGTGGCGGACGTGCGGTCCCGGCCCATGTCCCGCCGGGCGCCCTGGACCGGAAAGCACAAGCTGGCGGCTTTTTTGGACGGACAGGGGGCGGAATACCTCTTCCTGGGGGACCGCCTGGGGGGCATGCCCGCTGACCCCGCGTTCTACGACGAGGAGGGTTATGCCCTTTACGGCCTCATGGCAGAATCCCCGGCCTTTGCCCAGGGCCTGGCCGCCCTGGAGGACCTGGCCCGGCGCAGCCCCACGGTCCTCATGTGCGCCGAGGAATCCCCGGAGGACTGCCACCGGGGCCGGCTCATCGCCCGGGTTCTTGCCACACGGGGCTGGGAGGTGATCCACCTCCGGGCCGGTGGCCAGGCCGAGGCTCACGGAGAGGCCCTCCAGGGGAGCCTGTTCCCCGGGGAAGAGGATTGGAAGTCCCCAAGGCCGGTCGTAAAGCGCAAATAGTCCTACCAGCCCCAGGGGTTCCCGGCCGCCGGGGAGGCCTCTATTCCGCGCCCGGGCGGGAGCCTCGTTTCCGGCCCCTTGTTTGAACCATTTTTTCTCTTGAAATCCTGGCATGCTAAGTGCTAAAGTATAAGGCACTTGGAAATCCATAGGCCTCCCCCCGCAGGACCCCAAAGCCGGAAAAGCAGGCTATTGGCGGCTTTCGGCTACCGGGGAGCGGTCCATGGATGACCCATTTGTACCCCACCCGGGGCATTGTGCCCCATTGGCGTCCAACACATCCGTCACCGCTGATCCCGGCCCCCGGGCCTTTCATGTTTGCCGAAGAAAGGCAAGGCATGCGACGTTTTCTCATTCCGGCCGTTCTGGTCGTCCTTCTGGCGGCGTCCCTCGCCCCGGCCATGGAGATCATGGAGGACACCGGCCTGTCCGAGGTTTCGGCCCAGACGGGGATCACCATCAACTCCTCCAACTTCCAGGGCACGGCCACCAGCGCCTACTGGTACGACTCCGACGGCTACCCCGGCGACGCAACGCCGGGCTACCTTTCCTGGCTGGGCCTCTCCGCAGGGCCCATTTCCCTGGATATGGACATCAACGCGGGCACGGACGGAAGCCGGAGCTACCTGCGCCTGGATATCGCCAGCATGACCAACCTGGGCGTGGGCATCAATGAGGTCCACGTGGGCAACGCGGTGGGAGCCAATGCCTCCGCCGGTTCCCTGCGCTCGTCCCTGGACCTTGGCCCGAGCTACCTGAACATCTCCGGCCTTGACGCCGGAGGCACGGGCGTCAGGATCGGCGGCCAGGTGAACATCTACGGGCCGGGCAACGGCGGAGACAGCTTCCTGGCCTATGGCGACTCCGACGGAGCCGTAGGCTTCGCAGGGCCCGGCTACCTCACCCTCATGGGCCTGGATGCGTCCATCACCTTCGACGGCCTGAAGGTGGACGCGGGCACGGACGCCATCTACTACTGGCTGAACCTGGATTTCCCCGCCACCACCCTCCTGGCCCAGGCCACCAACGTCACCATTTCCAACGTGGAAGCCGGGGACGCGGCCAAGTCTCTTGGCCAGGTCTGGGCCCGGGCTGATATCGGAAGCGACTTTTACCTGAAGATCCGGGGCGGGGGGCAGTCCGGGTCCGGGCTGTCCATGTTGGGGGACATCAGCCTGGTGGGCGGCACCAGCTACCTGGGCTGGTACGACACCAACGATGCCGCTTGGTTTGGTTTGCTCGGCATCAACCTGACCTATGCCGCCACGGACGAGTTCCACCTGGACTTTTCCCAGACCTGGGTGCGTTGGCGGTGGCCGGAATTCACAGCAGACGTCACCGTCAACCAAGTGGTCACCGGTGCGGGGGCCAACGAGGTCCTTTTCGGCCTCAGGGCCCGCATACACATGCCGGAGGTCGAACCCGGCCAGTCGCCGACCCTCGGCAACGTGGGCATGAGGTTCTACCAGGAACTGGAATTCCTTGCTGACAGCGACATCGGTATCGCGGACTCGGACGGATTCACCACCTATGCCACCAGCCCGGCCACCACAGCCGGCTGGTTCACCCTGCACAACCTCCATTTATACACCAGCGGTGGAGCGGCCCCTCCCCTGCTCGTCCTTGATCCCGTCAGCATCAACGTGGGCAACGGCGGCGTTGTGGTGAGCATTCCGCCCATCGATGTCCGCCTGGACGTGCAGGACCTGCTTCTGGGCAGCAGCTTCGACAACGGCGGGTCGAACCTGGATTCCTGCGCAGGCCTGGCCTCCCGCTGGGCCATGCCGGGCATCACCATGAACATCACCACGCACTAGTGAAAAAGGACGGCACCATGATTCCTGCCCTGTCCAAAAAAAACCGATCAGCCCTCATCCTCCCGGTCCTTCTGGCCGTCCTGATGGCATGGGCTCTCCCGGTCGCGGCCATGGAGGTCATGGAGAATACCGGCCTGTCCGAGGTGTCCGCCCAGACCGGCGTCACCATCAACATCCCCGTGGCCAGCGGAGTCCGGCTGGACTCCTCCAGCTTCCTGGCGTTCTATTCCAGCACCGGCGTCCCCGGCTATACCGGTCCCGCCTATATCACCCTGGATGACATTCAGCTTTACCAGTACTACGCCGCGGACCCCACCGTCCGGAGCAACAAGCTCCCCGTCACCCTCACCTTGGACGCCACGCCCAACGGGCTCCGGATCGGGCTCCCGGCCTTCAACCCCGGAATCTCCCTCAGCCTGGGCGCCCTGAGGGTAGGCGCCACCGCCGAGGGGGGGAGCAGTTTCGGCCGGTTTGAGCTGGGCAACGTGGTCATGCCCGCAGGCGCCCTGACCCTCCGCGGCGGCGGATACACGGACTCCACCGTGGGCATCGAGGCCCACATCGAGACCGCCATCGGCGCCTCCGGCAACATGGCCTACCTCGGCTACGAGGACACCACCGGACTCGATATAACTTACCCAACCCCAGGCTGGCTGGGCCTGGGCGGCCTGACCGTGGACCGGGGAACCGGCTACGCCGACTACGCGCCCGTGGACATCTACTGCTACATGGACCTGGGCACCGACACCGTCCCCGACCCCGACAAGACCTACTGGCGGGTCATGCTTCCCCAGGTCGGCGGCGCCCAGCAGCAGTTTCGCCTCCGGTCCTCCGTCATCGGGATAGGATCGAGCGCGGGCTCCTCTAACAAGCTCATGGAAGCGGGCCTCTTCCTGAAGGGCAGCATCCAGCTCAATGTCACCAATTACACCGTCGGGGCCACCCGCTACGAGACCTTTTACCTCGGCAACGGCTCCGGGGGCCGCTTCGGCGTGACCGACGCCGGGGTCAAGAACGGCTCGTACCTGTACATCTGCGACTCCGACGGCGACAATATCGTCGGCAGGACCTCCGGCGCGACCGGGCCGGGCTACATCGTCTTCAACGACGCCTACCTGACGGGTTCAGGCGGTCCGGGCACCGACGGAAGCCTGGACGGCATCACCTTCGGCGCGGGCAACAACGGCGGGGTCTACATATTCGGCGGCAACCGGCCGACCGCCAGCGTCATCGACGTGGGCTTCGACCTGCACCTCACCAATTCCAGCACCTTTGCCACCTCCTGCGTCGCCACCAACAGGCTGTTCACCTTTGAGGGGGACAACGTCACCTTCCCGGCCATGCAGATGTACTTCAACCCCGTCAACAACACAGGCATCCGGCTGACGGGAAGCCCCTTCTTCCGCCTGGGGGACAAGACCCTGACCAACCGCTACGGCGGCATCTACGATGGAGACACCGGCTCCATCAAGGGAGAAGCCGGCTTTACGCCCGGCTACATGGTGCTGGACCAGTTCGACATGGGCTTCTACGGCACCATTGACCTGAACGTCACCGGCAACTATTTCGGCGCTCCTGCGGCAAGGCTCACCGGGACCAACGTGGAGTTCAAATTCTTCTCCAACGCCTTTTTCAACAACGCCATCAACAAGGCCGGCCTGGCGAAGGAACTGGGCACCCTGGAGTTCAGCATCCCCTTCAACACGCTCCAGGCCACCATCCGCAACCACTAGGCCACCGAAATTTCCAGAAATCCCCGGGCCGGGCTCCTGAAAGACTTCGGGAGCCCGGCCCTTTTTTTGCCCCCGGCCAGCCGGAAACCCGGCGGCCTGCCCCCTTTTTTGAAAAAGAAGCAGAACCCCCCTTTGAAAAAGGGGGGCAGGGGGGATTTCTTTTTACTTTTAGCCTCTTATCTCTTTTTGCCCCATCCGGTTTCCGGGGGCCTGGTCTTCGCCGGGGTGACGGTTGAGATTGGTTTCAGGACTTTTTGCATGACCACCATTTTTCGAAAAGACCTTTTTTTGGGCAATCGCCCTCAATCCCGCAGGGTCCGCAGGGAAAAAAAGGCGTCGTCCAGGTCCAGGCCGAAGTCCAGGCTCTCGTAGGTCATGGAGGTCTTTTCCCCGGGCTTGTCCTGGGGGGTGATGGTCATTTGAGCCGGCAGGTTCCGGCCGCCCAGGTCGCGGATGTCGGAAAACTCCATGGTCCGGGCGAGGTCCATGTCCTCGTCAAAGTAGAGCGACCGGGTGGGCAGGTAGTCCTCCCGGCGCACCTCCACCACCACCTTGCCCCACACCACGGCCGCGTCCGGCTTGGGGATGCAGGTGATCTCCACGACCTCCAGCCCCTCCCGCTCCCCCTGGAAGGTGATGGAGAAGTCATAGTCCTGGGTCATGCGGCTTTCCTTCACCAGGTCGTCGTTGGTGAAGTGGGAGCCCATCCACGACGCGCTCATCATGGACGACGGCAGCTTGATGACCCGGTTCACCTTGGGCAGAAAGTTCCAGATCTCGTTTTCCCGGCGCAGGGTGGCGGTGCCCTTTTCCTTTTCCGGGGCCAGGATGCGGATCAGGGTCATGTCCTTGCCCTTGGCCCAGAACTCCAGGGTGAGCGCCCGGGTCCAGTGCTCGGTGACGATGCGCATGGTCATGATCCCCTTGGCCGAATCCCCCCGGTACAGGTCGTCCACCCTGTCCAGGATCTCCCGGCCCGTAAGCTCATATTCCTGGCTCGCGCCGGGAGCCGGGGCCAGGGCCAAAACCAGGATGACCGCCAAAGCCGCCGCCCATATCGCCGTGCTTTTCATGTCCTCCTCCGTGTCCGCCCGGAAAAACCGGGCCTTTCGGGTTGTCCGGCCCCCAGGGTACCCCACGGGCCCGGGCGGGTCAACGAAAGCCCCCACCCCATAAAACGCTCCGAATTTTGGCCCCGGGAACGGTGGTGCTTGATTTTTCCGGGCAGCATGCGCAATTTGTAGGAAAACGAGGGAGCAATCCCCCCACCCACCCCGAAAGGAGCAGCGTATGTCCCCTGTCAAAATGTTCACCCTGAGCACCTGCAGCCACTGCCGGGACACCAAGTCCTTCATGAAATCCTGCGACGTGAAGTACGACGCCGTGGACGTGGACCTCCTCACGGGCGACGACCGGGAAAAAGCCATCGCCGCCGTCAAGGAGGTCAACCCCCGGATGTCGTTTCCCACCATCGTCATAGGCGATACGGTGATCATCGGATTCAAGGAGGACGAGATCCGGAAGGCGTTGGGGATATGAACGCCAGGGAGCTTTACGACCGGCTGAAACCCACCCAGGAGGGCAAGGGCTACTTCTTCAACCAGGACAGGGAACACGTCCTGGCCCTGATGGAGGCCCTTCTCGTCAACAAGGAGCGCTACGGGTACATGGGTTGTCCCTGCCGCCTGGCCGCCAGCGACCGGGAAAAGGACCGGGACATCCTCTGCCCCTGCGCGTACCGGGAAGCGGACGTGGCCGAGTACGGAAGCTGCTACTGCAACCTGTACGTGTCCCGGGAGTGGAGCGAGGGCAAGATCCCCCATGCCTACGTCCCCGAGCGCCGGCCGCCGGAGAAGATGTTTTAGGAGAGGATCGTTTTGTGGGGGAAACCCTTTTTGAAAAAAGGGTTTCCCCCACGCCCCCTTCCCAAAAACTTTTCGCGTTTTCCAGTAGTTAGGTTTTGCCCGCCCCGATAGGATTGGGGGCTTTTGCCAAGCCGCGCCCAATCCCTTGCCGTTTGATCGGTCGCTCGGAACAGGATCGAAAAAGAAAGCGTTCCCGGCAGGGTTCCCCCCTTGGATAAAGGGGGGCCAGGGGGGGGTTTTTTAGCGATTCAGATTGTTGGCCAAGTTTCCTTCTGTCTCCAGGGAAGAATGGCAAATAACAAGGGCCGCCGGAGAAAGTCCCCTGTATGGGCAACCGCTCCAACCCAATGATTTCCGTTTTCCCCCAAAGGACCCACGCCATGGACGACACCCGCGCCAATCCCCTGGACCTCCCGGAGGTGAACCGGGTCCTGTTCCACCCCCGGAGGCAGTACGGACCGCCCCCGGGCGGGGCCGAGGACCTGCTTTTTCCCGCCTACGACGGCACCCCCCTGGGGGCGCGGTTCCACCCGGCGGACCCCCGGGGCGTCCATGTCCTGTATTTCCACGGCAACGGCGAGATCGCCGAGGATTACGACGATGTGGCCCCGGTGTGGAACCAGATGGGCATGAGTCTTGTGGCTGCGGACTTCCGGGGCTACGGGGCTTCCGGCGGTCGCCCGTCGGTGTCCAGCCTGCTGCAGGACGCCCTGGCCGTGTACAACGAAGCCCGGCGGTTCCTCGCGGACCGGGGCCGCACCGGGCCGCTGTGGGTCATGGGACGTTCCCTGGGCAGCGCCCCGGCCCTGGAGATCGCGGAAAACGGCGGTCCGGGCCTGGCGGGCCTTGTCATCGAGAGCGGGTTTTCCCGAACCCTCCCCCTCCTGGAGGTCCTGGGCCTGGACCCGTCCAGCCTGGGCCTTTCCCCCGGAGCGGACCCCGTGGGCAACCTGGACAAGATGTCCCGGGTCCAGGTCCCCTGCCTGGTGATCCACGCCGAAAACGACCCCATCATCCCCTTTGCCCAGGGCCAGGAGCTTTTTGAGGCTTGCCCGGCAGCGCACAAGCGGTTCTTCCCCGTGCCCCGGGCCGGTCACAACGACATCCTCCTCCGGGCCGGTCTGGCCTACTTCCAGACCATCCGGGATTTCGCGGCGGGAAAACAGGTGGCGGAATAGGTGGCGGGAAAAGGCCC
>JAHJUF010000423.1 GCA_018829095.1 Pseudomonadota bacterium
CCACCCGGGTGGTGCCGGACGAGAACGGCCGCGCCATGGGCCTGGAATACCAGCGCATGGAGCTGGGGGAGCCCGACGCCTCGGGCCGCCGCCGCCCCGTTCCGGTCCCGGGCTCCGAAACGATTCTGGAAACGGACATGATCATCTCCGCCATCGGCCAGAAGCCGGACATCTCCTTCATGGAGACGGCCGTCAAGCGCCTGGCTGACTTGAAGACCACCCGGTGGGACACCATCGACAACGACCCCGTGACCCTCCAGACCTCCATCCCCTACGTGTTCACCGCCGGCGACTCGGCCACGGGCCCGGGGCTGGCGGTGGGGGCCATCGGCGGCGGACGCCGGGCGGCCCGGTCCATCCATCTGTTCATCACGGGCCAGGAGGTCACGCCTCCGGAGAACGAGCCCAAAAAGATCCCCACGGCCGAGTCCAGGCTTTCGGGGCTTTCCGGCGTCTTCAAGATCCACCGGGCCGAGATGCCCGAGCTTCCGGTGGCCGAGCGCATCACGAGCATGGTGGAGGTGGACCAAGTCCTGGGCGAGGCCACGGCCCTTGCGGAGGCGGACCGCTGCCTGTCCTGCGGCATCTCCTGCTACAACCCGGACCGGAAAACCCGGGAAGAACAGGCCGCATAACGACTCGAATCGCCGGGGGGTCTTTTCCTTTTCAGGAAATGGAAGGGGCTCTCCGCGCTCTTGGAAAAAGGCCCGGGCGGCTGTTCGGCCCCCGGGCCTTTTGTTGTCCGAAAATCCCCCTGCGTCATTGAACCCCGCTGGAAGGTATGATATTCAACATGTACCTTCTATCTGTCCCCCTATTATCCGGAGGCTCGACATGAAAAGATCGTGGTGCGCGGCAACGGTGTTCGCGGCCCTGTTGGCCTTCTTTCCGGCTGCGGCGGGCGCGGAATTGCGTCTGGCCCTGGACGCGGGCATCGGCTACATGGGCGGAGACGCCAGTTTCGAGATCGGCAAGGTGGTGAACGACGCCACGGGCCAGGAACTGCTCCCCTTTCCCATCAGCCGGCTGGAATACCCCCTGGATCTGGTCATGGCCACCGTCCGGGGCGAGCTTTCCGCCGGGGACCGGTGGAGCTTTCACCTGGAGGCCAGGAAGGATCTGGACGACGGCAGCGAGCCGGCCAAGGACTCGGACTGGTTTTATTACCAGGGCTCCCAGGTCGTGCCGCCCCTCGTCTATTCCGAGACTGAGGTGGAAGTGGACGCCTGGGTGGTGGATAGCGGCGTCCGCTATGCCATCTACCAGGGCTATCACCGGGGATGGGACGAGCTTTACGGCCGGAAGCCGGCCATGCGCTGGTCCTACGGCCTGGGCCTGGGGTACCAGTACCGCAAGCTGGATTACGATGAGAACAACCTGGACCAGTGGTACCCCCTCATCCCCAGCCTGCCCCATGACCGGGTCCCCGGGGCCGTGGCGGTCTACGAGGTGCGCCACGACATTCCCTACGCGGAAATCTTTGTGAACCTGGATTACAAGGACCGCCTCACCCTGGAGGTGTCCCTGGGAGGCTCGGCCTTTGCCCACGTGGAGGACAAGGGTCACTGGCTGCTGCGCGGGCTGGTCTTCTCCATGGATTCCGACTGGGACGGGGAGGCCGTCATGGGCAGTGTCCGGGCCAAATACCGGTTCACGGACCATTGGTTCACGGCGCTGACCCTGGACATGGAGCAGGTGAACACCAGTTCCGAGTCCACCAGCTTCTCCCCGGCCACGGGCCACTACTCCATCGGCGCGGAAACCTCGTCAGGAAGCTGGTTCGTGGGCCTTACGGCGGGCTACCGCTTCGGAGGCGGGGACTGACCCTTTTGAGGTTCACGGGGAATTCAACAGACAAGGAAACCGCCTATTGCGCGGATAAAAGCTTGCCGGACAAAAATCACAAGGCCGCTCCCAATCCCGGGAGCGGCCTTTTTGCGCCAGGATCCCCCCTTTTCCGGAGGTCGGCGGGGGCTCCTGGCCGGGGGAGTTGACGCGGGGCCGGCGATTCAATACAAAGGTTTCATCCCTATTTTCCAAGCTGCCGGGTGAAAATCCTGGTGGAGAGGACATCCCCAACCACAATCCATCCCGAAAGTCCTGGAGCGCCGTTGCCATGCACGTCATCGAAACCGGAGTGAACACTCGCTCGGAAGAGTACGTGAGGAACTACGAGGCCATGGAGGTTCTGGTGGCCGAGCTGGCCGCCGAGCTTCACAAGGCTCGTTACGACCGGTCGCCCAAATCCCTGGCCCGCCTGGCCGAGTCCGGCAAGCTCACCGTGGACAAGAAGCTCGAACTCCTCCTGGACAAAAACACGCCCTTCCTGGAGATTGCGCCCCTGGCGGCCAAGGACATGTATGACGGCAAGATCCATGGCGCGGGGCTGGTTTCCGGCATCGGGGTGATCCACGGCCAGGAGGTACACGTGGGCGTCAACGACGCCACCATCAAGGGCGGCTCGGCTTACCCCATTTCCATCAAGAAGACCCTGCGGTGCCAGACCATCGTCATGGAGAACCGGCTCCCGTCCGTGGCCCTCATAGATTCCGCCGGGGCTTTTCTCCCGCTCCAGTCCGAGATGTTCCCGGACGTGAACGGAGGAGGGCGCATCTTCTACAACCAAGCCCACATCTCCAAGATGGGCCTTCCCCAGATCGCGGCCGTCATGGGGCTTTGCACGGCCGGCGGGGCCTACGGCGTGGCCATGGCCGACGAGGTGATCCACGTGAAGGGCCACGGCGCCATCTTCCTGGGCGGGCCTCCCCTGGTCCGGGCCGCCACGGGCGAGGAGGTCACTGCCGATGAGCTGGGCGGGGCCGCCGTGCACTGCCGGGAGTCCGGCGTTTCGGACCATTTTGCCGAGGACGACGCGGACGCCATCCGGATCATCCGCTCCATCGTGAAGGGCCTGAACCGGCCCGAGAAAACCCGCCTGGCCATGCAGGACCCGGCCCCCCCGCTCTACGACCCCAAGGAGCTTTACGGCATCGTGAGCCAGGACCTCACCCAGCCCTTTGACATCCGGGAGGTCATCGCCCGGATCGTGGACAAAAGCGAGTTCCTGGAGTTCAAGGAGCTGTACGGCCCCACCCTGGTCACGGGCTGGGCCTACATCCACGGGTATCCCGTGGGCATCCTGGGCAACAACGGCGTGCTTTTCTCCGAATCGGCCCAAAAGGCCACCCAGTTCATACAGCTTTGCGACCGCCGGGGGATTCCGCTGATCTTCCTCCAGAATATTTCCGGGTTCATCATCGGCCGGGAATACGAGACCCACGGCATCACCAAGGACGGCCACAAGATGGTGAACGCGGTGTCCACAGCCACGGTGCCCAAGTTCACGGTCATCGTGGGCGCGTCCAATGGCGCGGGCAACTACGCCATGTGCGGCCGGGCCTACTCCCCGCGCTTCCTCTGGATGTGGCCCCACTCCAAGATCGGCGTCATGGGCGGCCAGGAAGCCGCCAAGGTCCTGGTCTCCATCACCAACGACCAGAACGCGCGCCTGGGAAAGCCGCCGCTCACCCCCGACGAGGTGGCGGCCCTGTCCGCGCCCATCATCGAGGCCACGGCCCGGGAAGGCAACGCCTACTACGCCACGGCCCGGCTCTGGGACGACGGAATCCTGGACCCGGCCAAGACCCGCGACGTGCTGGGGCTCGCCATCTCCGCGTCCCTGAACGCTCCCATCCGCAGCGGGGAGCTTGGCTACGGCGTTTTCCGCATGTGAGAACAGGGAGTCCTGTCATGTTTTCCAAAGTGCTCGTGGCGAATCGGGGTGAAATCGCCTGCCGCATCCTCCGCGCCCTCAAGGAAATGGATATCCGGACTGTGGCGGTATACTCGGAGGCGGACGCTGGCGCCCTCCATCTCCGCATGGCTGATGAAGCTGTTTTTCTGGGAGAGGCCGAACCGGCTCAAAGCTACCTGGACATGGACAAGATCATCGCCGCGGCCCGGGACACCGGGGCCCAGGCCATCCATCCGGGATACGGCTTCTTGTCGGAAAACGCCGATTTTGCTGAAAAATGCGAGGCAGCTGACATCGTGTTCATAGGCCCGCCCGCCTCCGCCATCCGGACCCTGGGCCGGAAGACCGCCGCCCGCAGGCTCATGATCCAACGGGGCGTGCCCGTGATCCCGGGCATGGAGCGGCCCAGCGCGGACCCGGCCGTGCTCGCCCGGGAGGCCGGCAGGATCGGCTATCCCGTGCTGGTGAAGGCCGCGGCCGGCGGGGGAGGCAAGGGAATGCGCGTCGTGTCCTTGCCCGGGGAGTTGGCCGAGGCGGCAGTGGGCGCTTCCGCCGAAGCCCTGGCCGCTTTTGGCGACGGGGGCATCTTTCTGGAAAAATTCCTGGACCGGCCCCGCCACGTGGAAATCCAGGTCCTGTGCGACACCCACGGCAACGCCGTCCACCTCCTGGAGCGGGAGTGCTCCATCCAGCGCAGGCACCAGAAG
>JAHJUF010000424.1 GCA_018829095.1 Pseudomonadota bacterium
GCCTTTTGACCAGGAGCCGGAGAGACAGGGCAAAAAGCGCCCCCAGAACCGCCAGGGACGGGAGGGCCTCCCTGGGGGTCAGAACGGGCCAGTGGTAGTTGAAGCACAGCCCGGACGGCCACAGGGCCAGACGAAGATAGTGGAGGATGACCCGGGACTGGGTGGCCAGGTAATCCAGGGAGGAAACCGGGGCAAAGGGAATCACGGAACCCGGGTCCTTGAGGAACAGGAGAACCCCCAGGAACCCCAGCCCCAGGGCCCATCCGCCGTAAAGAAGGGGTGAAGCCCGCAGGGCGCGGACCGGCCCCCGGCCGAAAAACACCCACTCGTAGGCCAGCATGACCAGGGGAAGGACCCCCATGGTCTCCTTGGCCCCGACCCCCGCCAGGAAAGCAAAAACCGCCAGGGCGTGCCAGCCGGACGGCCGGGCCGATTCCCAGCCCCTCACGGCGAGCCAGGCCGACAGGAAGAGAAACAGGGCCATGAGGGTTTCGGTGCGCTCGGAAACGTAGGTCACGGCCTCGGTGTTCAGGGGATGCAGGGCCCAGACCAGGGCTGTGAACAGGGCCAGGGCCCCGGCGTTTTTGTTGAAACGCTCCCCCATGGAGGGAAGCGCCAGGCTGCGCCGGACCAGGCCGAACAGGGCCACGGAGGCCAGGGCATGAGCAAAAACGTTGAAGAGGTGATAGCTCCAGGGAGCGAGCCCGGAGACCGCGTAATTCAGGGCCAGGGACAGGTTGAACAAAGGCCGGGCCCCGTGGAGGGAGCCTGCCGGGGGGAACAGCACCTCCCATATGGGCCACAGGTGACGGATGGACGGGGAGGTCACGATGTTGGGGATGTCATCGTACAGGAAGGGCGCCCGGAAGCTGTTGGACCAGGCCGCCAGGACCGCCGCGGCGAGGACCAGGGCGGCCGCCGGGGCAAACCCGCGCGATGGCCCAACAAGCCGGTTCGCCGGGGAAAGGGTCGGGTGGTCCGAAGGTCCGGCTTCCATGTCAGAAATCCTTTCCCCTGGCCGGGGGTTCCGGGCCGGTGGCCGCGCCTCCGTTCCCATACAGGGCGGCGGCTTCCCCGGGGCGGCCCAGGCGGGCCAGGACCCGGGCCAGGGAATACCGGGCCCGCTCGTGGCCCGGGTCGGCCGCAAGGGTCCGGGCGTACCATTGGGCAGCCTCCTGGTCCCTCCCCTCCTGCTCCAGGAGCACCCCCAGCCGCCAGAAGGCCTTGGACTCCCCCCGGGCCGCCAGGTTTTCCAGAACCTTTTCCGCCTGTTTTGCCTCCCCCTTCATGCCCAGGATCAGGGCGTAATGCAACCGGCCTTCCACATAACCCGGCAGGCGCTCCTGGACCAGCCGGGCATGGGCAAGGGCCCGGTCCAGGTCCCCGCGTTCCAGCCAGGCCACGGAAAGATTGTGATGGGCCAGGGGATCATCCCCGGCCTCCACGGCCGCCTGATAGGCAGCCAGGGCTTCCAGGTCCCGGCCCTGGCGGGACAGGGCCAGGCCCAGGCGCATCCAGGCGTCCACGGAACCCGGCGCGAGTTCCAGGGCCAGCCGGGCCTCGGCCTCGGCCCCCCGGTGGTCCCCGGCCCGGGACAGGGACCAGGACAGGGCCTCGTGGGCCCGGTGGTTGTCCGGCCTCTTGTCCACCGTGTCCTGCCAGATGGACAGCTCGGTGGCGTAATCCAGGTTCCTGGCCCAGGTGGCGCCCCCCAGGGCCAGGGCCACGGCCAGGACCAGGGCGCAGCCGACCATCCCGGCCGCCCGGTGCCGGTTTCCTCCCGGCAGCCGCCCTTCCAGGGCCCGGGCCCCGGCCCGGTAACCCCCGGCCACCGCCAGGCCCACCACGGCGGCCAGGGGAAGGTACATGCGCCGGTCCCAGGCCAGAAACGGCAGGGGCAGAATGCTGGAGGTGGGGGCCAGGATAAAAAAGAACCACGCGCCCAAAAACCCCGTTGGGTTCCTGCGGACAAGGAGCACGGCGGACAGGGCCAGGAGCCCGGTCACGGCCAGGCCGTAAGGCAGAGCCTCCCCAAAGGAGATGACGGGCCAGCCGTAGTCCAGGGAAAGGCCCGAGGGCCAGAAGGCGGTTCGCAGGTAATGGACGATGACCTGGGCCTGGGTGGCCAGGTAGGCCAGGGGCGTGGCCGTGGCCCGGGGAGTGGCGGCGGCGGTCCCCCCGCGGGCCACCAGGAGGGCCAGGAGCCCGAGCCCCGCTCCGTATCCCGCGTACAGCAGGGGAGAGTTCCGCGCCGCCCGGACCGGATTTCGCCGGAAAAAAGTCCATTCGTAGGCCAGCATCACCATGGGCAGGGCCACGATGACCTCCTTGCACCCCAGCCCGGCGATGAAGGCCAGCACGGAAAGCGCGTGCCAGCCCCGGGGCCGGGGCGATGTCCATCCCCGCACCGCCAGCCAGGCGGAAGCCAGGAAGAACAGCCCCATCATGGCCTCGGCCCGCTGGCTGATGTAGGTCACCGCGTCCGTGTGCAGGGGATGGAGGGCCCAGACCAGGGCGATGAAAAACGCAAGGACCCCGGCCCGGCGGCCGTACCGGTCGACCATACCCGGAATAAGAACAGTCCGCCGGACCAGGCCGAACAGGGCCCAGGCCGCCAGCGCGTGCACCAGGATGTTGAACAGGTGGTAACTCCACACCGAAAAGCCCGAGACCGCGTGATTCAACGCAAGGGAAAGATTGAACAGGGGCCTGCCCCCCACCACCGACCCCACGGGGGGGAAGAGCACGTCCCATGGGGGCCACAGGCAGAGGATGGACGTGGAGCCCAGGATGTTGCCGTGGTCGTCCAGGAGAAAGGGCGCGCCGAAGCTGTCGGACCAGGCAAGGAACACCGCCCCGGCCAGGAGGAAGAGGAAACCAACGGTCTCCCGCGCCCTGTTTTCCTTCCCCGGAATTTGGCTTTCGGGCTTTTCCATATCTGCTAGGGAATCTCCCTTTGGAGGGCATCCAGGCCCCGGGCGGCTTCCCGGTTGTCCGGGGCCAGCATGAGGGCGGCATTGAACTGAGCCGCCGCCTCCTGGGTCCGGCCCAAAAGGCAAAAAACCCGGGCCAGGCCCAGCCGGATCTCTGCCTGGTCCGGGGCACGGCGGACCAGTTCCCCGTATGCGTCCGCCGCCTCCCGGACCCGCCCCTGGCGCTCCAGAACCCGGGCCAGGCCGTACCGGGCCTCCAGGTGCCCGGGCCGGGCTTCCAGGGTCCTGGAGTACCACTTGCCGGCTTCCGGCAGGTTCCCTTTTTGGTTTTCCACCTGTCCCTGCAGATAGAAGGCCTCCGGCGAGGGAGCCCGGGCGATGACCCACGCCAAAACCCGCCCGGATTCCTCCAGGTCCTTGTTCTCCTTCAGGGTCAGGGCGTAGAGAAGCAGGCTCAGGGCCTGGGTCGGCTGCAACTCGGAGGCTGCCCGGGCATGGGGAAGGGCCTCGGCCGGGTTGCCCTGCTCCAGGAAGGTCACAGCCAGGTTCTGGTGGGCCAGCCAGTCCGAGGGACGCAGAGCCAGAGACGTTTGGAAGGCGTCCACCGCCTCGTCGGTCCGGCCCAGCTTCTGGAGAGAGATGCCCAGGTTGGTCCATGCCGCCGCGGCAGCCGGGTCCAGTTCCACGGCCCGCCGGGCCGCCTGCTCCGCCTCCCCGTACTCCCGCCGATCCCCCAGGGCGGCGCTCAGGGACGCCCAGGCCCGGGGATTTTCCGGGCGCTTTTCCGTGGTGTCCTGCCAGATGGAAACCTTGGTGCGGTAATCCGCGTTCCGGGCCCAGGTGAGGCTGCCCAGCAGGACAACCACCCCAATGGCCAGGACCATTGCTGTGGCTCCAAAGCCCCGGCGTCCCCCGAAAATCCGATACGATAGCCGGTAGCCCTCCAACACGGCAAAAAGGATCAGCCCGGCCAGGGGGGCGTACATGCGGTGTTCATTGGCCAGGTCCCGGAGGGCCAGAAAACTGGAGGTGGGGGCCAGGATGAGGAAGC
The DNA here is from genome assembly GCA_018829095.1 of Pseudomonadota bacterium. GTDB lineage: Bacteria > Desulfobacterota > Desulfobacteria > Desulfobacterales > Desulfatibacillaceae > JAHJUF01. The sequence goes on from JAHJUF010000424.1 coordinate 3,985, forward strand.
ACCAGGCCAGGGCCAGGGCCCAGGGCCGCCTTTGCCAGAGCCCCCGGGCGGTCAGGGCCAGGCCCGCCCCCAGGGCGATGAGATAAGGAAGGGCCTGGCTCCACCCGGCCACGGGCCAGGCGTAATCCAGGACCAGGGGCCGGGGCCACACGGCCAGGCGCAGGTAATGGGCCAGGACCACGGCCTGGGTCCGGGCGTACTCCAGGACCGTGAAGGGCAGCGGTCCCACGGCGGCATGGGCCCGGCCCGTGGCCAGGATGAGGCCCAGGAGCACCCAGCCGCCCCCGAGACCCGCGTAGAGGAAACGGGAGGTCGAAAGGCTTTTCCCCAGAGTCCGATGGACGAACGTCCGGTCATACAAAAGGATGAAAAAAGGCAACCCGGCCACGGTTTCCTTGACCCCCGTCCCGGCCAGAAAGGCGAAAACCGCCAGAGCGTGCCAGGGAAGGGGTTTTTCCGCCCGCCAGCCCCGGACAGCCCCGTACAGGGCCAGCATCATGCAGAGCGCGGCCAGGGACTCGCACCGCTGGGTGATGTAGGTCACGGCCTGGGTGTTTAAGGGATGGGCGACCCACAAGAGGGCGGCAACCAGGGCCAGCCCGCCTGCGGCCCGGGCCGGGAAGGGCTTCATGCCCGGCCAGGCCAGGGTTTGCCGGGCTATGGCAAAAAGCAAAAACCCGGCCAGGATGTGGATGGCCAAATTCACGGCGTGGTACCCGGCCATGGAAAGGCCGCCCGCCGCAAAGTTCAAGGCGAAGCTCACGTTGCCCAGGGGGCGGGCCGCCGTGCTCGCGTCCGGGGGCGCCCACAGAACCCGGGATGGGGGCCACAGGCTCCGAATGGAGGGGTTGTCCAGGATGGTGGGGATGTCATCGAAAATCAACGGCCCGTGGAGGCTGTTGGCATAAGCGAAAATCCCGACGGCCGCGACCAGGAGGAACGCGGCGGCTGACCGCGCGCCCTTCCCTTGTCCCGGTTTCCGGATGGCAAGGGTCTCCATGTCCGGCGCTCGGCGATCCATGGGCCCGTTCATGGCGAGGGGGTTCCCTTGGAAAGGGCCTCCAGGCCCCGGGCGGCTTCGACGCTTCCCGGGTCCAAGAAAAGGGCCTCCCGGAAACGGGCTTCGGCCTCACCCGGCCGCCCCAGGAGGACCAGGGCCCAGCCATGGCCCAGCCGGGCATCCACTTCCTCCGGGACCATCCGGACCAGTTCCGCGTATTGGGCCTCGGCTTCCCGGATGCGCCCGTGGCGGGCCAGGATTCCGGCCAGGCCGAACCGGGCCTCCAGGTGCCCGGGGCGGGCTTTCAAGGTCATTTCGTACAAGCTTACGGCCTCGGCAAGATTCCCCTTCATCTCCAGGACCCTGGCCAGGGTATAGGAACCCTCGGGGCCCGGACTCTTCCGGTCCAGTTCCCGAAGAAGGTCCTCGGCAAGATCCAGCTGGCCGGTCATGGCCAGGGCCAGGGCATACTGGAGGCTTCCCGGCCGGAACCCGGGATGATTTTCGTGGACGAACCGGGATTCCTCCAGGGCTTTTTCCAGGTCCCCCATCTCCTGGTATTGAACGGCCAGATTGTAGCGGGCCAGGTAGTCGTCAGGGTCCAGTTCCAGGGCCTTCTGGAGGGCCGAAAGGGACTCATCCTCCCTGCCCTGCCCCTTCAAGGCCCCGGCCAGACTGATCCAGACCTCCTTTTTTTCCGGTTTCAGGACCAGGGCCTTCCGGGCTGCGGTCTCGGCCTCCGGGAACCGCCCCTCCTTTTCCAGGGCCACGCAAAGAGATTCCCAGGCTATGGCGCTTCCGGGACGCTTTTCCACCGTGTCTTGCCAGATGGAAACTTCGGTGGCGTAGTCCAGGTTCCGCACCCAGGTGGCCGTGCCCAGGACCAGGGCGGCCGCCACGGCCAGCCCCCCCCCGGCAACGGCCAGGCCCCGGGCCCGGGGCCACCGGGCCGCGATGCGCGCGCCGAGCCGGTACCCTCCCAAAATCACCAGGGCCGCCACAGCGGCAAGGGGAAGGTACATACGCCGGTCCCAAGCCAAAAACGGCAGGGGCATGATGCTGGAAGTGGGGCCCAGGATGAGGAAAAACCAGGCGCCCAAAAACCCCATTGGATTCCGCCGCGCCAGGAGCCAGGCCGAAACCCCCAGAAGACCCGCCACGAACAGCGCATAAGGGGCCGCCTCTTCGTAACCGATGACGGGCCAGGCGTATTCAAAGGCCAGGCCCGCCGGCCAGAAGGTGGTGGACAGGTAATGGACAATGACCTGGGCCTGGCTGGCCAGGTAGGAAAGGGGCGTGGCCGTGGCCTCCGGGGTCACGGACCGGGTGGCTCCCGAGGCCACCAAAAATCCCAGGAGCCCGAGCCCCACACCATACCCGGTGTAAAGCACCGGCGAATTCCTCACCGCCCGGACCGGGCTCCGGTGGAAGAACACCCATTCGCAGGCCAGCATCACCATTGGCAGGGCCACCATGACTTCCTTGACCCCCACCCCGGCCACAAAGGCCAGGACCGAGAGCGCGTGCCAGCCCCGGGGCCGGGGGGATGTCCATCCCCGGAGCGCGAGCCAGGCGGAGGCGAGGAAGAACAGGCCCATCATGGCCTCGGCCCGCTGGGAAATGTACGTCACCGCATCCGTGTGCAGGGGGTGGACCGCCCACATCAGGGCCGTGAAGAAGGCAAGAACCCCGGCCCGGCGGCCATACCGCTCCACCATGCCCGGCAGCAGGAGGCTCCGCCGGACCAGGCCGAACAGGGCCCAGGCCGCCAGCGCATGCACCAGGACATTGAACAGGTGAAAACTCCACACTTCAAGGCCGGACACCGCGTAGTTCAACGCGAACGACAGGTTGAACAGGGGCCTGCCCCCCACAGCGGAACCCGGCGGGGGGAACAGGGCCTCCCAGGGGGGCCAGAGCTGGCGGATGGAGGGGGATTTGACGATGTTCCCGAAATCGTCCAGGAGAAAGGGCACCCCGAAGCTGTTGGACCAAGCCAGGAAAACCGCCCCCGCCAGCAGGACGAGGGCCGTTGCCTCGCCCGCCGTTCGGGTTTGGTTTCCGGTTTGGGGAGGAGTGGTTTTTTCCATGGTCTCGGTCAAGTTGTTTTCAGGGGAGCCCTTTTAAGCCCCGGGCGATGAAGCGTTCCCGGATCAGGGGGATTCCCCGGAAAGGGCATCGATTCCCCGGGCGGCGTTCCGGTTCCCGGGGTCCAGCTCCAGGGCCCGGGCGTAACTTTTCCCGGCTTCCTCCTTTTGGCCCAGGAGGCGCAGGACATGCCCCTGGTTCACCAGGGCCTTGATGTTGTCCGGGTCCTGGCGGAGGAGGTCCTGGTACAGGGCCGCCGATTCCCTCAGCCGTCCGTGGCGGGCCAGGAGGGTGGCCAGGTTGAAGC
>JAHJUF010000425.1 GCA_018829095.1 Pseudomonadota bacterium
CCACCCGGGGGTTTTGTGGTATGCTTCCTCCTGGCGCGGATGGCGTCAATCCTGATAGTGATGCAGCAAGTACAAAAGCCCGTCATCCCCGCGAAATCGTGGATTCATAACTTGTTGATATCTCTGGATTCCGGCCTGCGCCGGAATGACGCGGATTCCCGTTTTCGCGGGAATGGCGGGCGCAAGGGGTTCCGGACTTCGCCGGGATGACGGTTTTGGCAGATTCCGGGCTTGCTGCATGACCATCAATTCTCAGGGCACGAACGAGGCAACCCCATGGAGATCCTCTGCTTCCCCCATTCCCATCTCCCGGCCTGGCACCTGGCGGCCTTTTCCCGGCTCCTGGGGACGTTGGTCCTTGTCTCCCCTTCCCGGAGCCTGGCCGACCCGGACATGATCCGCCTGGAAGGGGAGGGCGGCGCCCGGCTCCTGGCCCCGCCCGAAGGCTTTTCCGACGAGGCCGCCCTGGCCCGGACCGTGGCCTCCAACCGGGAGTGGGCCCGGTCCCGGAAGGAGCCGGGCGGGGCGGTTCCCGGGGAGGTCCCTTTCACCCGGGACGTGCCCACGGCCATCCGGGACGAGGTGCGCCACCAGAAAGAGGAGAAGCCCAAACTCTCCGGGGAGGACCGGAACCTGGCGGCCCAGGTCTTTCTCCTGGCGGCCCGGGACCTGGACGCCAGCCACTGGGCGTCCTGGGAGGCCATGCTGGCCGTGGGGCGGCGGGAGTCCCGTATGGCCGTGCAACTGGAAGGCTCCGACGCCGGGGCAAGCCCGGCGGGCGGGGCGGAGTCCGCCCTGTTCGAGGCCCTTCCCGACCACCTGCCCGGCTACCGCATGGACCAGCGCCTGAAGTCCTGGGCCCGGCTCTACCTGGCTCTGGAAGACCAGCCCCGAATCCTGGCCGCCCCGGCTGCCGGCCCGGTGGAAGCCCTGGCGGAAAAGGCCGGCCAGCCCGAGACCTTGTTCAGCCTGGACTTTGCCGCCGGGTTCGCAGCGGCCCCGGGGCTCGATGATTTCCAGGCCGGGATGGAAAAAATCCTGGCGGCGGCCGGAAACCCGGACGCGGACCCGGAAGCGATTGGCCGCCGGGCCGGAGACCTGGCCGCCGCCCACCTGCCCCCGGGCCAGGGGGCACGTCTCGCGGCCTGGACATTTCCCCAAGGCCCCCGGGCCCTTTTCGCCAGCCTCCTGGGCCATCCCCGGGCCGTGGAACCGGATCCCGGACCCACGGTGGTCCTCAGCCTGTCCCTGTCCCCGGCTGCGGCCCTGGCCCTGGAAGGCCAGGGGAAATGACACCCCGGCGGGCCGGAACCCCGGGGCGGAAACCCCGGCCCATGGCCCCCAGGAACGGAGAGTTCATGAGCTACATGGATCATTGCGACTGGAGCCGCTGCACCCGTTGCGGGGAATGCCTTTCCCGCTGTCCGGTGCTGCAAATGGACCCCATGCAGGCCCGGGAGGCGGTGGAAAAGCTCATACAGGGCGACCCCTGCCCCGAGGTCCTGGACCGATGCAGCCTGTGCTTCAACTGCAACCAGTACTGCCCCGAGGGTCTCCGGCCCCACGAGATGATCCTCCAGCGGGTGGCCGAAAGCCGGAAAAAACCGGTGACCGCCTTTTTCCCCTACCTCATGAACGGACTTCCGGGCCCCAACTTTTTCCGGGACCTCTACACCCGCCTGGAACAGGAGGAAAACGCGATCCTGGACCGCTGGGCCGAGCCTCCGCCCGAGGCCCCGGAAATCCTGTTCACGGGCTGCATAGGGCGGCTCTCCTGCCTGGACCTGGAGCGCTCCAGCGTCCTGGCCGGGCTGCCCAAATACGGCCCCCGGGACCTGTGCTGCGGGGAACTCCAGTACCGCCTGGGCTCCTGGGAGGCCTACACGGACCGCGCGGAAAAAACCGTGGCCGCCCTTTCCGCCTTAAAAACCGGACGACTGGTGTGCTACTGCGCCTCCTGCCGCACCTTCCTGACCGTGGTCCTGGAAAAGGTATACGGCAAAAAGCTCCCGTTCGAGGTCATCAGCCTGTACGAGTGGCTTTGGGAAAAGGTCCAGGCCGGAGAGATCGAGACCCGGCGCCCCGCAGGAGGGCAAGCCGTGCTGTCCGAATCCTGCTACGCCTCGGAGCTGGGCCCGGGATTCACGGAGGCTCTCCACGGGCTGGCGCAGGCCACGGGCCTGGACATGGTGCCCGCCCCGCACCACGGCAAGGAAAATCTGTCCTGCGGCGCGGTCTGCTTCTCCCGGACCCAGAACCCCCTGAAGGGCTGGGGACCCACCCAGCGGGCCAAGTACCGGGACCTGAAGGCGTCGGGACGGAACACGGCCGCCCTCCACTGCCCGGGATGCTTCCTGACCATGTTCCCCACAGCCCCTCTTGCCGGGGTGAAGCTCAGCTACCTCCCGGAAGTGTTCCTCCAGGCCCTGGGCGACGACATCACCCGTCCTTTGAAAAGCCGGATGCCCATGGTCGTGAAAACCCTCCTCTCCCGCGCGCCCCTGCTGCTGAAAAAGGCCGACCCCCGGACCATGGAGATTCTGAAATAGGGCACGGCCCCGTAGCCATCCCTGCAGGGGGGCTGACAGGGGCCCTGAAACCGCTTTTTTCGGCAAGAGCCAAACAGGAAAACAGACAGGGGAGGCCCCCCGGCCGGGGGACCTCCCCTGTTTTTTTGCGCGACAGGTTTGAGTTCGGCGTGCCCGTGGAGGAGATTCCGGGGAGCTTTGCCGCTTGCCGCGAATCTCTCCTGCCCCCCTTATCAGCCTGTTTAAAAACAGGCTGTCATGCCTCCCCCAAGGTCAGGCGGGGGCGCATCATGGGCGGAAATTCACCAGCGGTGGATGTTCAGGCCCTTTTTCCGGGCCAGTTCCTCCTGGAGCTGGTGGAAGCGGGTGCGGATGACCTCGGCCACGTTGGACATGACCGCGTAGCCCATGCCGGGGTCCTCGCCGAACAGGGCCAGGAGCTTGTCCCGGTCCACTTCCAGGAGGCGGCAGGGCTCGGCTGCGGAAAAAGCGGACAGGGTGTAGATGGGGGAATGGGTGAGGGCCGACCAGCCCAGCACCTGGTTGGTCCGCACGCTGGTGATGGTGTCCGCGTCCCCATCGGCCTGGCCGGGAAACACGAGTTTCAGGTCCACCCGGCCGGACAGCACCACGAAAAGGCGGTCCGCCTTCTTGCCGTGGGCGAAGATCCGCTCGCCATCCGGGTACTCCCTTTCCCGGCAGCACTGGGCCACCTTTTCCAACTGGCTGTCGGTCAGCCCGTCGAATACCAGGAGTCTTTGCAGGCCTTTTCTTTGTGTCATGGTCCGATTCTCCCAACGGGTTTTCGAATCATTTCGGAAAGCTGTACAGCAACTGAATGGCCTTGTCCATGTTTTCCCGGGCCTTATGGTTGTTCGGGTTCAGTTCCAGCACCCGGGCAAAGACTTCCACCGCCTCGCCGTAACGCCCCATCCGGGCCAGGGTCTGGCCCATAAAAAACCACGAGTTCTCGGTCCCGGGAGCCAGGTTCACAGCCCGGGTGAACTCCTCCAGGGACTCCTGGTACCGGCCGGCTTTTCCGTACAACAATCCCAGGTTGTGATGGGCCTCGAATCCCCGGGGATTGATGGCAATGGCGGACCGGTACTGGGCCTCGGCCTCCTCCGGGCGTTGGGCCAGAGCCAGGGCAATTCCATAGTTCAGGTGCACTTTGGCAAAGCCCGGCGCCAGTTCCACGGCCAGCCGGTGCTGTTCCAGGGCCTCATCCAGCCGTCCCAGTTTCTGGAGGGCGATGCCCAGGTTGGACCGGGCGACGCCGGAGCCCAGGGTTTCGCCGGAAGGAGCGAGGGAGAGCCCCTTTTCCAGGAGGTTCAAGGCCATCTCCGGCTGATCGTTGCCCAGGTACCATCCCCCCAGGTAGGACAGGGCGGCGTAGCACCGGGGGTTGGTGGAGAGCCATTGCTCCATGAACTCCTTCTGTCCGGCGTAGTATCGGGCGCGGTGGGCGGTGATTCCGGCGGCTACGGCCACCAGGACCAGGGCCACAGCCGCGGCGGCCAGCTGGGCCCGGGGCCGGGCAAAGGTGGCACCCGCCAGCACGGCCGCCACTCCCAGGACCCCGGCCAGGGCCGTCAGGTTGTAGCGCTCCGCGAACAGGGCCTCCTGATGCAGAACATTCGCCGTGGGCAGGATGAAGACGAGGAACCAGCCGGTGAAGAACAGGACCTTTTTCCATTCGCCGGGGCGTTTCCAGGCCCAGGCCCCAAGGCCCGCCGTGGCGGCCGCAGCCACGGCCAGACGCCAGGCCGAGGGCCACACGGAGAGCCAGGGTTCGTAAACCAGCTCCCCAAAGGGCGCGAACACCGTCTGGAGGGTGTAGGCCAGGGAGAAGAGGGGCCCCAGGGGCTGGCCCAAAAGGGCCAGGTCCATGGTTTGCCCTCCCACGATGGCGTGCCTCAGGGCCATGTATCCGGCCAGGACTCCCCAGGCCGCCACGTGCCGGGCCAGGACCAGGACCCGGTTTCGGGGTTTCCGGGCCAGGCCCGAAAGGTCGGCCAGGAGGAACACCCCGGCCACCACCACCCCGGGTTCCTTGGCCAGCATGGCCAGGGCGAAAAAAACCAGGGCCCGGACGGTCCCTCCTGCGCCCCCCCGGAGCCAGGCCCGGGCTGCAGCCAGGGCGAAAAGGGTCACCAGGAGGGTTTCCAGAACCGTGGCTGGATAGGTGGCGGACGAAGCCAGGGGGTGGACCCCGAAAAGGGCCGCCGTCAGAAAGGCCGCCGGGCCGCCAACCCCCACGGCTGGAAGGACGAGGAGGCGGAAGAAGGCCAGGGCCATGAACGCGCACAGGAAGGCGTTCACCAGGTGATAGGGACCCGGGTGGAGGCCGAAGGCCAGTTTTTCGGCGGCCATGACGGTTTCGGAAACCGGGCGGTAGTAGGGGAGCTGCTGCCAAAGGGGCCGGGTCCAGATCCGGAAATATTCCCCGGGGGTGGCCGGGGCAGGCCGTTCCACGATGAGGATTTGGTCGTCGTAGACAAAATCGTTTTCCACGCCGGGCGCGTACACCCCGGCCACGAAAACAATGAGGAGCAATGCCCAGCCGAGGGTCCTGGTTCGTGCGGAGGTGGTCTTGTCCTGATCCATCAAGGCCGGTTCCCCGGGGAAAGGCCCCGCCGTTTCCGGCGGCCATCCCGGAAAGGGAGGCGAAGGTGCCATTGGGCATAAAAGAAAATTATAACAGAGATTTATCGACGAGGAAAGGGACGGGTGAAGCGAGGGCGCCCGGAAGGGTGCCGCAGCCTCCTATTTGGGGGGCTGGTCCTCCCCCAGTTCCGAAACGATGGTGCGGTGCACCAGCCAGTAGCTGGCGGAAAGCCCCAGGATCACCAGGCCCGTGGCCCAGACATAATCCACGGGAAGCTTGCTGTAGTCGAACACGATGACCTTCCGGGCCGCAGCCATGAGGGCCGTGGCCAGCACCAGCCGCACATGGATCACCTCTTCCTGGAGATACAGGACGATGTTCACGAAGATCTCGATGGCGATCAAGACCACCAGGAAGGAGCCGAAGATGTCCAGGAGGTCGTCGAGCCTGAGGATGCCCACCGGCGGGGTGACGGCCCTTTCGTAGATGAGCCACACCACGTCCAGGACGCCCCAGAAGATGACCAGGGTCATGAGCAGGGCCAGGCCCCGCACCGCGAAGAGGATGGAGGCGTGCAGGACCGGCACGAAGCGTTCGCGCCCCTTGAGGGCGATGTGGAAATGGTTCCTCCACCCCTTGCGGGGCCCGGGCTCTTCGTTCATGGAGTCACCCCTTCCGGTTTGACCTCGGCTGGCCGTCGTGGTACCCATTATCCGGCAAGGCTCCGGGGTTTTCCGGCCCTGCCCATGAGCGCAAAAATGGCGGAAGGGCATGGGAGCCGATCCCTCTCTTCCTGCCACTTTTGCAATAAATAACAATCCGTTTCAATCGTTATTTTGCTTCATCCGGTTTTTTGAGAAACATGCAAGGGCTTATCGGAATGCGCATTCATTGGAAAAGACTGCTCACAACCCGGCCTGTTTTGCGGATCATCTATTGGGTCATTCGTCTTTACCTCGGAACCATCCGGCTCAAGGTGGAAAACGAAAAGCCGTGGACGGACATCGTGGAAGGCGGGGGACGGGTTCTTTTATGCACCTGGCACCAGCAGTTCTTTGCCGCTATCCGTCACTTCCGGAATTACCGGAAATGGCATCCCGCCTTGATGATCAGCAAGAGCAATGACGGGGAACTGATCGCGGGAGTCGCCTCGCGCACCGGTTGGAACCCTGTTCGGGGTTCCTCTTCCAGGGCCGGCAAGGAAGCCCTGGCGGAAATGGTCCAATGCCTGCGGAAAAGCGGGCTTGCCGCCCATATCCTGGACGGTCCCCGGGGCCCGGCCGGCAAGGTCAAGGCCGGTGCCATCCGCCTTGCCCTGGATTCGGACGCCGTGATCGTCCCCTTTTGCATCGAAGCGGAAAACGCCTGGTATTTCAACTCCTGGGACCGGTTCATGGTGCCCAAGCCCTTTTCCCGGGCAACCCTCCGGTACGGGGACTGCATCCGCCTGGAACCCGCTGAAACAGAAGAACAGTTTGAAAAGAACAGGATCCTTTTGGAAAACACCATGCTTCCCTTTATGGCCACAAGCCGGGACCCGGAAGAAAAGGCAGGCTATAGCGGGAACGCCCCATAGGCCAAAATCCTTTTTGCCGAACTTGACGCGCACAGCCGAATCGTTTCCATGAGGCAAACTCGGTACAGGGGTGCGTATTGCCTGAAATTCCTTTTCCTGATATGGAATGAACCTGGATTTTACTGCCCGCCAGGGCGACCACAATAGGGGAGGAAAACCGAATGAAGCTGAGGACGATCATCCTGGCCGCCGTTGTGGTGGCCCTGATTTGCAGCGCGGCTCCGGCCTGGGCGTCCCAGGGTAAGGAAATGCCCGGCAAATGGCTCTACCTGGGGGCCGGGGTACTGTATGCCTTTCCCAGCTACGACCTCGAGACATCGGATGTGAAAGGCGTGAGCACCGACAACCATGCCGGGATCACGGGCGAGGTGGGATACCACCTGAGCCGGTACGTGGCCATGGAACTGGCCTTCGCCTGGCTGCCGGACTGGGAATCCGAAGGAACCTACCGGCCCGGCAACTTCGACGGCCGCATCGGAGTGGAGCGGGAAACCCAGTCGCTGATTGGCACCTTGAGGCTCTCCCCTCCCTGGCAGAACGACTTTCTGCGCCCCTCCTGGTCGGCCGGCCTGGGCTACGTGTGGGGCGACCAGCGGGCCTCGGACACCAAGTTCAACTACACCGACGAAAGCTGGATCACGGACGACCGCCAGGACTTCGCCGTGCGCACGGGCCTGGGCCTGGAGATTTTTCCCATCGCCAACCCCAGCCTGATGCTGGAGGGGGTTTATCAGTGGGGACTGGGAGACCTGGATGGCATGAATTCCTTTGAGGTGATCCTGTCCGTCCAGTTCCACTTCATGGAGAAATAAGGCCAAAACGGCAAGCGGGAACCAAAAATTTTCGGGAAGGGCCCTGGCCATGAGACCCCTTGCCCTTTGGCTGCCCCTCACGGCCTGCTTGGCGCTTCTCCCCGGGGTGGCCTGGGCCAATGCCGGGGTGCCCATGATTTTCATCACCCTGCCCCTCATGACCGTGGCCCTGGTTCCCATCATCGCCCTGGAGGCCGTGATCCTTGGGCGGAGCCTGGGCCTGGCCCCCAAAACCGCCTGGATAGCAACTGCTGTGGCCAATGCCCTCTCCACCCTGGTGGGCACTCCGCTCACCTGGCTGGCCCTGGTGGTCCTGGAGATGCTCATCGGGGGGGGCGGGTCCCTCCTGGGGGTGGACAGCCCGGCCGGGAAACTGCTTTCCGTCACCTGGCAGGCCCCATGGCTGGTGCCCCATGAAAACGAGCTGCACTGGATGATCCCCGCTGCGGCCCTGGTGCTTTTGGCGCCGTTTTTCCTGGTGTCCTGGGCCGTGGAAACCCTCGTGGTCAGAAAGTTCGTTCCCGGCCGGGCCGCCAGGGAAACCCGCCGGGCGGTGGGGATCGCCAACGCGGCGACTTACTGCCTTTTGGCCGCCGCAACCCTGGTCTGGCTTTCCCGCGCCTTGGCGGCGGGCTGAGCCAAGGCAGTTTGATGACCTCAGCCTGAATCCGTGAAATCACTTGCAGCAGGATTCGACTATCACGCAAGTCACTTATTTCATAACCAATATAGGGTATTGGTCCTTCAATCAAATCTTCACCCGAAGCGGGGTTTCCTCCAGGCCCATGAGGGCGGACATTTTGCCCAGGACTTTGAAAACCAGGACCTCCGGGCCAAAGGGAAAATCCTGTTCCGCGCCCTTTTTCCCGGACAGGTAACCCGGATTATTCACGAGCCCGAAGGGTGAAAAATTTCGCCAATGTCAGAATTCCGATAAAAAACAGACTGCAACTTCGCCAAACACCCAAATTGCATGTTAACCATACGAAAGTATTGAAAATATTTTGTTCTGCGAAATTTTTCATGAATAATCCAGGGTAAGCGATGACCGTTTCCAACTCCATGGATTTTCCCTTTGGGTGGAGGGGGGGTGGGGCCGCATTCGGGGAAAGGATACCGGCACGAGCGTGGCGATTCGAGACGTGGCCAGGGGCTGAAAGATCTTTCTCGGTTAATTGCTGAAAATGTCTCGGAGGCTATCCATCTGCCTATGGACTACGTTGACCCAGGTTTTTCTCCTTTCCAAGGAGTTCAAGGAATCCGTAGGCAAAGCGATAGGCATCGCCCGGCCAACGCGCTGAGAGGTAATTCCCATCAACGACGGCAAATCCCTTTTGCGGCTTCTCCATGCTGTCACGGCCCAGGGAGAATGGCCCAACGAGAAAATCCTGGGATTGTTTCAATTCCCTGGTGACGATTTCCTGCACACTTTCGGGGTAGGTCTTGAAATAGCCGCCAAGCCAGAGGCAGGTGCTCAGCCAGGCCGACAACTCCAAAAATTTTGGCAGCGCCGTGGTCCGGCGACCGTATAGCACGGAGCGTCCGGATTCGGGATCCTTGCTGCGTGCGGCCACGATCACTCCATGACAAATGGCGCCCACCGGCTTCTGAAGGGCGAACATCCTTGCCACGAGTTTTTGAAGCACTGTGGATTCCAGGTATTCCTTCATTCCCGCGGCATGTCCCCCTGGCAGCAACATCCCATCCAGTTGTTGTTCCGGGATGCCGTCATAGCTAAAAGGGCTGGCAAATTCCGGGGATCTTTCCATTTTTTGGTACAGTTTGACGTTCTGCGCGGGCGCGGCCATGAACAGACCCAAAGGGCCAAATCCCTTCCCAGTCAGCACTCGGGAATCGGCCTGCCCTTTTCGTCCGGTTGGTGTTGCGAAATGAACTTGATGCCCCGCATCGGTCAGAACTTTCCAGGGGATGACCACTTCCGTGGGATCAAAGTCCGTGTGCGGAATAGCGATCATGATCATAATTGGGTTTCCATCCTGCTTTCCTTGATCCACAAGCCGAGAAATACAGCATAAGGAATTACCAGAAGCCCTTCCAGCCAGATCAGAGAAAGGCCAACAGCGCTCGTGGGAAAAGCGGTGACTGGATAAACGACCCCCTGAAGCCAATCCTGAGCCGTGCCCGCATAAAGCATCCTTTTGTATCCGGTTCCGTCCCAGCCATAAGTGGACAGGAAGAGGGAAAGCGCCACCGAGCAAATGACCTGAGCGGCTGCAAAACCCATTCTTCCCTGTTTTAGAAGATCAAAGGTTATAAAAAAGCCAAGAATGCCCATCAACACCATGCCGACGGATGTGCCGGCGACAAGCCAGGCGGGGATGTCATCATATCCACCGGCAACGAACATGGTCTCCCAAGCCGGAAACTTCCACATCAGATAAGTCACCTGCGGGGCAAAAGCCAAGGTGAGCCAAAGCAGAGTTGTTAGGAAATATTTATTAACCCAGGGACTTTTTTCCTGGACCAATTTTTTTCGGGCCGCGATGGCCAGGCTCGAAGCGAAACCATAAGAGAGAAAAAAATCGATTTGCAGCATGCATCCCTCCAGAGCTTGGCTTTTTCTTAATCCGCTGGGATCGTTACCGATCCAAGAGGCTTATCCCTGGCCTCCATCTTCCATGTTTTTCATGGACCTATTCGCAGGCGGCGCAGGCGCCTGGCATAAATCCGCTGGCCGAGTAGAAAAAAAGTCGGGGTATAGCGGTATAGCCCCCAGAGAAGTTTCGAGAATATGCCGACAGTGACAATGAGCTTTTTCCTCGCCACCCCACGAAGAGCGATGAGAGCGCAGCGTTGCGGGCTGACGTAGACAAAATCCGGAATCTGGCTGATCAGTTGGGCCTCATCCACGTTGATGTGCTTCGAATCTTTGTAGAAACTTGATTTGACAAAGTCAGGGCAAATCACGCTCACATGGACCCCCAAAGCAGCCGCCTCGATATAAAGGGATCCGGAGAAGCCTACAACCGCATGCTTGGCGGTCACGTAGGCTGTCTCCATCGGCAGCGGGAACAGGCCGACCATGGATGCGGTGTTTACTATATGGCCATACCCTTGCTTCACCATCACTTGGTAGGCAGCGCTGCTTCCATAGATGACGCCCCAGAGGTTTATGTCTATCACGCGCCGCCAATGTTCCGTTCTTAAATCGCGCAGTTCTCCCCCGATGTCGATCCCTGCATTGTTGAACATGAAGTCGAGCCGCCCATGCTCGGAAACGGTGCGTTCGACAATGTTCTGGACATCCTCTTCCTTGGAAACGTCGACTTCCCGAGCCGTAGCGCGTCCGCCATGGGCTTGGATGGCGGAGGCGACCTTTTCAGCCCCTTCGGAGTTGATGTCCGTGACAATTACTAAAGCTCCGCGACGTCCAAGCTCCTCACAGAGGGCCTGCCCGATTCCCGAGGCGGCACCGGTGACAATTGCCACTTTATCCTTGAAAAGATTCATTCTCCTCTCCCTCAGGATGGTTCACGGCAAACCAAGATTTATTAACCATCTCAAATCCTTTTCTCTTTATAACCTTTAATCCGAATGGTGCGGCAACCGCCTTCCAAAGCCCTTCCGTATGCCTATTTGAAGTCTTCCGTTATCATGGCAAAGGCTCTCGTCTTGTGATCCTTCAAAATGGCCAACAGCGCGTAGACTATGCCAATCTCTCCACAAACCTTCTGCCCACCGGATTGCATTTTTCCTGCATGAATCCATGCTTATCCATTTCGGGTTGATAAATCAACGGCAATTTCCCGGGGCGGGATGCCGCTTGGGGGGGCATGGATTTGGCGGCCCGGGATGACCCGACCCGACCCGTTCCGCCAAAAAACAACCGCCCCCCCTTGGGTTAAGGGGGGGCGGCTTTATGTGAGCGGGGTGGTGCCCGATCTCAGGGGCTCCGGGGGCCGGGGGCCAGGCGGGGAAGACCCGCCTGGTCCGCCGGAAAATTCCCCGAAGGGCACTTACCCCTGTTTAGGCTTCTTCGAGTTTTTCCTGGAGTGCGGGCATGAATTCCAGGATGTCGCCCACCACTCCTACTTCGGCCACCTGGAAGATGGGGGCCTTGGCGTTTTTGTTCACGGCCAGGATGAAGGGGTTGCCCTTCAGG
>JAHJUF010000426.1 GCA_018829095.1 Pseudomonadota bacterium
AGGGGAGCGAGAAAAGCCAAATAGCGCACCTCGGAAAACGGGGAGGCCACCATGGCCGAAATGGCAAGAATCCAGGCCAGGGCCACCCGCCGGGAAAGTCCGGGCCGGGAAAGGGACAGGACCAGCCCCGGCCCTGCCAGGGCCAGGGCCGCCAGCCCGTAGGCCCAGGCGTTTTTTGCATACACCAGGTTCGAGAAGTCAAAGGCCCCGGCGTTTTTTACGATATAGCCCACAAAGCTCACCATGGCCACGGGCCGCCGGAGGAAGGGCAGGCCGGAGAAGGGCTCGGAAAGGACCCAGGCCATAACGAGCCAGGTCGCCGCGCCGCTCACGGCAGCCCCGGCCCCAAGCAAAAGGAAGGCCTTGATTTTTTTGCGGGAGAAATCCCTTTCCACGGCCAGGGACACCGCCGTGGACACCAGGACCAGGACCCAGAACAGGCCGTAGGTCTGTTTGATGAGGGCAGCAGCCGTGCCCAGGGCCGCCAGGGCGAGCCAAATTCCGGCCCCGGGCCTCTTTTCGAACCGGCGGGCCAGAAACAGCATGGCCAGGAGCATCGCCCCGGGAAACAGGTCGTGGCTCAGGAAAGGCGCGTAGGAAAAAAAGAGGAACGTGGGCACGGCCACGGAAAACGCCAGGAGGGTTGAGGGGTGGCGGCCATAGCGCCGGACCAGGAGGAGATAGGTTGCAAGGAGAAAGGCCGCGTGGATCAGGGCCATGACCCCGTGGGCGGGCCGGATCTCCCAGGGGCCTGCCGAGACCGCTCTCCGCAGGGCCTCGCCGGGAAGGATGAGCCAGGACACCAGGGGGCAGCGGTTGGAGCGGTAGTGCGGCGCGTCCCCCAGGAAGTACCGGGCGTTGCCCACCGTGTCCCAGCCGTCGAAAGGCTCGGCGTTCACCAGGAGGGCGGCGGCGAAAAGCCACGCCAGGAGCAGCCCGAACACAACGATTTCAGCCCGGATCAGGGCGCGGGACGGGGGGCTGGCAGCCTCGGGCAAGGAAGGCACGGGGACGGAGCGCTCCTTTCCGGCCCCCAGGGGCGTCCCGGCGGCGGGGAGGTTTTCGGGCAAAGGAATCCGTAGATGGCGCGGATCGTGGAGAACAGGGGGCGTTTCCGTTCCAGGGCGTCTGCCGCCGGAAACGGGGACAACATCCTCTCTTTATAGTATGAAACAACGGCTTGGGTCCAGTTCAAAGGGCTCCGGCGCGGCATCCGGACGGCCCAGGGGATTTCGGCGCAAAAAGGCGGGACCAGGCCTCCCGGCCCCCCGGTCGGGCGAAAGCCCGGTGAAGCCTTTTCCGCATCCATCAACTCCCTGAAACCCAAACCTTTTCCTGCCGTGAGTCCTTCCGGGACTTGCCCAGATTGGGTTTGACAAAGATTCGCCCCGCGTCCAAAATACCTATTTGCTCCCATCAATGGCAACCCGGCGCGGGAAGGGGAATTCCCCGGTCCGGCGCGGGTTTTTGACGGAAAGGCGGCCATGGACATCCGGGGAAAAAAGGTGCTGGTCACAGGCGCGGACGGGTTCATCGGCTCCCACCTCACCGAGGAGCTGGTGCGCCGGGGCGCGAACGTCCGGGCTTTCGTGCTCTACAACTCATTCAATTCCTGGGGATGGCTCGACGCCTCGCCCCGGGAGATCACGGATCATCTGGACATCTTTACCGGCGACGTCCGGGACCCCTACGGCGTCAAGGCCGCCATGGCGGGGGTGGACGTGGTGCTGCATCTTGCGGCGCTCATCTCCATCCCCTACTCGTACCACTCGCCGGAAACCTTTGTGGACACCAACGTGAAGGGCACCCTGAACGTGGTCCAGGCGGCCCGGGAGCTGGCCGTGGAAAAGGTGGTGGTCACCTCCACCAGCGAGGTCTACGGCACGGCCCGGTTCGTGCCCATCACCGAGGAGCATCCCCTGAAAGGCCAGTCGCCCTATTCCGCCTCCAAGATCGCGGCGGATCAGATGGCCCTTTCCTTTCATTACGCCTTCGGCACTCCCGTGGCGGTCATCCGGCCCTTCAACACCTACGGCCCCCGCCAGTCGGCCCGGGCCGTGATCCCCACGATCATCACCCAGATCGCCTCGGGAACCCGGAACCTCCGCCTGGGGGCCCTTTCCCCCACCCGGGACTTCAACTTCGTCAAAGACGTGGCCGCCGGGTTCATCGCGGTTGCGGAATCCGAAAAGACCGTGGGCGAGGTGGTGAACGTGGGCTCGGATTTTGAGGTGTCCATCGGCGACACGGTGCGCCACATCGCGGACCTCATGAAGGCGGAAGTGGAAATCGAGACGGACGAGGCCCGGCTGCGGCCAGCGAAAAGCGAGGTGGAGCGCCTGTGGGCGGACAACGCCAAGGTCCGCCGCCTCACCGGCTGGGAACCGGCCTACGCGGGCCTGGACGGATTCAAGAGGGGACTTGCCGAGACCATCGAGTGGTTTTCCCGCCCGGAAAACCTCCAGGGTTACAAGCCCCATCTCTACAACATTTAGCAGGCTGCCCAAAAACGCGATCTGCGGCGTTGCGCTTCACCGGGAAAGGACTCAACACACAAAAGTGATGACCCTGCAACAAGTCGTCATCCCGGCGAAGGCCGGGATCCAGGGCCTTTCTAACCTAGTGAAAAGACTGGACCCCGGCCTTCGCCGGGGTGACGGTTGAGAGTGGTTTCAGGACTTATTGCAGCTTCATCAAAAGTACGCCTCGCCCTTTCCCGGATCGCGCGCCGTCGGGGTCCCCGCACGGCCGAAGGCCGGGTGGGGTGACTTGCATATCATCGTTTTTGAACAGCCTGCTCAATGCCTGTTTTTCAAAAGGCGGCTAAGGACCCCGGATGCTCGCCGGACAAATCCTGGAAATTCTGCGCGAAACCCTTCGCCCCGCCGGTCCCGTGGCTCTCCACGAGCCCGTGTTCGCCGGAAACGAGTGGGTCTATCTCAAGGACTGCCTGGACTCCACCTTTGTCTCGTCCGTGGGGCAGTACGTGAACCGGTTCGAGGAGGACCTGGCCGCCTTCACCGGCGCGGCGCGGGCCGTGGCCGTGGTGAACGGCACGGCGGCGCTCCATGTGGCGCTCCTGCTTTCCGGGGTCCGGGCCGGGGACGAGGTCCTGGTCCCGGCGCTCACCTTCGTGGCCACGGCCAACGCCGTGTCCTACCTTTCCGCCGTGCCCCATTTCGTGGACAGCGAGGAGGCCAGCCTGGGGCTTTCCCCTGCGCGGCTTGGTGAATACCTGGAGCGGATCGCGGAAATCCGGGGCGGCCAGTGCGTGAACCGGAAAACGGGCCGCACCATCCGGGCCGTGGTGCCCATGCACGTGTTCGGCCTTCCCGTGGACATGGACGCCCTCCTGAAGGTGGCGGACCGCTTCCATCTGGCGGTGGTGGAGGACGCGGCCGAGGCCCTGGGGAGCCTGTACCATGGCCGCCACGCCGGAACCCTGGCCCGGATGGGGGTGCTCTCCTTCAACGGGAACAAGCTGGTCACCACCGGCGGCGGCGGGGCCATTCTGACGGACGACATAGCCCTGGCGGACAGGGCCAGGCACCTCACCACCACGGCCCGGGTGCCCCACCCCTTTGAGGTGTCCCACGATGAGTTGGGCTTCAACTATCGCATGCCCAACATCAACGCGGCCCTGGGCTGCGCCCAGATGGAGGCCCTGCCCGGGTTTCTCGTGAAAAAGCGGGCCCTGGCCCTGGCCTACGAGGCGGCCTTTTCCGGGCTCCCGGGCGTGGCCTTTGTCCAAGAGCCCGAGGGCTGCCAATCCAACTACTGGTTGAACGCCATCCTCCTGGCCCCGGACCGGGCAACGGAGCGGGACGACATTCTCCGGCTCACCAACGAACACGGTCTCATGACCCGGCCCGCCTGGACCCTCATGCCGGATCTGCCCATGTACCGTTCCTGCCCGTCCATGGAGCTTCCCGTGGCCCGGGACCTGGTGCGGCGCATCGTGAACCTGCCCAGCGGCCCGGGGCTCATGGACCGGGCAAAGAGGGAGGGGGCCTCATGAAACCCGGGCTCATCCTCATCGGCGGCGGGGGGCATTGCCGGTCCTGCATCGAGGTTGTCGAGGCCCAAGGGGTCTGGCGCATCGTGGGGGTTCTGGACCTGCCGGAAAAGGCCGGGACGGAGGTGCTGGGCTACCCGGTCCTGGGAGGGGACGAGTTGATCCCGGACCTCATGAACCAGGGCCACGCCTTTCTGGTCAGCCTGGGCCAGATCAGGAGCCCGGACCGGCGCATGGAGATTTTCGCCCGGCTTGCGGAACTCAAGGCCCGTCTGGCCACGGTGGTGTCGCCCCATGCGGTGGTGTCGCCCCACTCCAGCCTGGGCCGGGGCACGGTGGTCATGCACCGGGCCGTGGTGAACGCCGGGGCCGTGCTGGGGGAAAACGTCATCGTGAACACCGGCGCGGTCATCGAGCATGACGCCCGGATCGGGGACCACTGCCACGTGTCCACCGGCGTCCTGGTGAACGGCGGGGCTGTGCTGGGGGCCGGGAGCTTTGTCGGAAGCCGGGCCGTGGTGCGGGAGGGTGTCCGGATCGGGGAGCGCTGCGTGGTGGGGGCCGGGGCCGTGGTCATGGCCGACCTGCCGGACAAGGCCGTGATGAAGGCCGGGGCCGGGGCGCTTGCCGGGGCCGGGCCGGTGATGGTCATCGCCGAGGCAGGGGTGAACCACAACGGCCGCCTGGACCTTGCGTTGAAGCTCGTGGATGCGGCTGCGGCCGCCGGAGCGGATTACGTGAAATTCCAGACCTTTTCCCCGGACCGGCTCGTCACCCGGAACGCGGCCAAGGCGGATTATCAGAAGGCTCGCGCCGGGGGCGGCAGCCAGCACGAGATGCTGGCGCGCCTGGCCCTTTCCGAAGACGATCACCGGGCGCTCCTGGCCCGGTGCCGGGAACGGGGCATCGGCTTTCTCTCGTCGCCGTTCGACCTGGAATCCATCGAATTCCTCCAAAGCCTGGGCCAGACCCTATGGAAGATCCCCTCCGGGGAGATCACCCACCTGGCCTTTTTGCGGAAAATCGGGTCCCTGGGGGGGCGGGTGATCCTTTCCTCGGGCATGGCGGAGCTTTCCGAAATCGGGGACGCCCTGGACGTGCTGGCCGAAAGCGGCACGCCCCGGGAGAAGGTCACGGTGCTCCAGTGCCACACCGAGTACCCCACGGCCTTTGCCGACGCCAACCTCCGGGCCATGGACACCATCGACCGGGCCTTCGGCGTGGCCGTGGGGTTTTCCGACCACACCCCTGGCATCGAGGCTTCGGTGGCTGCCGTGGCCCGGGGAGCCGGGGTCATCGAAAAGCACCTGACCCTGGACCGGAGCCTGCCCGGCCCGGACCACGCGGCCTCCCTGGAACCAACGGAGATGACGGCCCTGGTTTCGGCCATCCGCAACGTGGAAATGGCCCTGGGCGACGGCGTGAAGGCCCCCACCGGGGTGGAGATGAAAAACCGCCTGGCCGCCCGGAAAAGCCTGGTGGCCTCCAAAAGCATCAGCAAGGGCGAGATCTTTTCCCCGGAGAACGTGACCGCCAAGCGTCCCGGCACCGGGGTCTCCCCCATGGAGGCGGACCAATGGATGGGCCGCGTGGCATCCAGGGATTACGAACAGGACGAGCCGCTATGAAAAAGGTCTGCATCATCACCGGCACCCGGGCCGAGTACGGGCTTTTGGCTCCTCTCATGGCCGAGGTGCGGGACGACCCGGCGCTGGAACTTCAGGTGGTGGCCACGGCCGCGCACCTTGCCCCGGAGTTCGGCCTCACGTACCTGGAGATCGAGGCGGACGGGTTTCCCATCAACCGCAAGGTGGAGATGCTTCTCGCATCAGACAGCCCGTTTGCTGTGGCGAAATCCATGGGCCTGGGCATGATCGCCCTTTCCGATGTCCTCCGGGACCTGGCCCCGGACGTGGTGGTGCTTCTGGGCGACCGGTTCGAGACCCTGGCTGCGGCGGCGGCCTGCGCCGTGTGCCTTGTGCCCGTGGCCCACATCCATGGGGGCGAGCTTTCCCTGGGGGCTGTGGATGACGCCTTCCGCCACGCCATCACCAAGATGAGCCTTTTGCATTTCGTGAGTACGAAGACCTACCGCCGCCGGGTCATCCAGATGGGCGAGGACCCGTCCCGGGTGTTCTGGGTGGGGGCCATGGGGGTGGAGAACGCCTTGAACCTGGAGCTTTTGGGGCCCAGCGAACTGGCCGGGGTTTTGGGATTTGATCCGGCCCAACCCTATGTGATGGTCACCTTCCACCCCGCCACTCTGGAGGAAGACACCGCCGAATCCCAGTGCAACGAACTTTTGGCCGCGCTTTCGGCCTTCCCCAAGCTCCGGGCGGTCTTCACCTTTGCCAACGCCGATGCCGGGGGCCGGGCCGTGAACCGGATGATCCGGGAGTATTGCGAATCCCGGCCGGGCATGGCCCAGGCCCACGCCTCCCTGGGGCGGCTGAACTACCTGTCCGCCGTTCGGCTTTCCCGGGCCGTGCTGGGCAACTCCAGCTCGGGCATCCTGGAGGCTCCGGCCCTGGAAACGCCCACGGTGAACATCGGCGGCCGCCAGGCAGGCCGGGTCCGGGCGAAAAGCGTCCTGGACTGCGAGCCGGAGCGGGACTCCATCCGAACGGCCCTGGAAAAGGCCCTGTCCCCGGAGTTCCGGGAGGGCCTGGCGGGCATGGAAAACCCCTATCACCGCCCCGGCACGGCCCGGGCCATCCGGGACGCGATCCGGGATTTCGACTTTTCCGGCACCCGGAAAAAGGGCTTTTACGACCTGCCCGGAGAGGACCTGCCATGAAAACCTGGGAATCCACCCTCCTTTCCCCGGATCAGAGCGTGCTCACCGCCCTGGCGACCATGGACCGGTCAGCCCTCCAGATCGGCCTGGTGGTGGACGGGGGCCAACGGCTCCTGGGCACCGTGACCGACGGCGACGTGCGCCGGGCGCTTTTGGCGGGCAAGGACCTGAAAAGCCCCGTGAGCGGGATCATGTTCACGGGCTTCACATCCGCCTCGCCCGGGGATTCGGACGAGGCGGTCCTTTTCGCCATGCGGAAAAAGGACCTGCGCCAGATTCCCGTGGTGGACCCGGAGGGGCGGGTCGTGGGCCTGCGGCTTCTCCGGGACATGGTGAGGCCCGGGAACCGGGAGAACCTGGTGGTGCTCATGGCCGGGGGGGAGGGCGCGCGCCTGCTGCCGCTCACCGAAAACCGCCCCAAGCCCATGCTCCACGTGGCGGGAAAGCCCGTGCTCCAGACCATCATCGAGAACTTCGCGGCCCAGGGGTTCCGCAGGTTCCAGGTGTCCGTGAACTACCTGGGCCAGATGATCGAGGATCATTTCGGTGACGGCTCGGCCCTGGGGGTTTCCATCGGCTACCTCCGGGAGGACCGCAAGCTCGGCACGGGCGGGGCCCTGGGGCTGCTCCCCGAGCGGCCGGACGCGCCTTTTTTCGTCATGAACTCGGACCTTTTGACCACCGTGGGCTTTTCCAAGATCCTGGACTTCCACCTGGCCAACCGGGCCCAGGCCACCATGTGCGTGCGCCAGTACCAGTTCGAGGTGCCCTACGGCGTGGTCCGGGCCGCCGGCCACAAGCTTTCCGGCATCGACGAGAAACCCGTGCACCGCTTCTTCGTGAACGCAGGCATCTACGTGCTGGACCCGGCGGTCCTGGATCTGGTGCCCCAAAACGAGTTCCTGGACATGCCCACCCTGTTCACGCGCCTCATGGAAAAAGGCGGCGAATGCGTGGTGTTCCCCCTCTGCGAATACTGGCTGGACATCGGCCACCGGGAAGACTACGAACGCGCCAAGGGCGAATACCCCGGGGTGCTGAGCGGGACGGAAACCGCTTAGATGGACGCCGATCTTACGTTTATCGAGGACCTGAAAGACCTCACGGTCTTCATCCCCACCCATGAACGCCCGGGGTACCTGGCCCGTATACTTGCCTATTGGCTCCATTACGGAATGACGCCCCGGGTGGTGGTGTGCGACTCCTCCCAGGAGCCCTTTGCCATGGGGGCCGGGTTCCCCGGGCTCCGGTACTTCCATTTTCCCGGCGCGCCCTACGTGGAAAAGGTCGCCCGATGCCTCGCGGAAGTGGGCACCCCTTATGTGGTGTTCAACGCGGACGATGATTTCCTGGCCCCCCGGGCGGTTGGCGAATGCGTCCGGTTTCTGGAGCAAAACCCGGATCACGCCTCGGCCCAGGGCAGGCAGGCTGTGTTTTCCGTGGAAGGGGACCGCCTCAGGTTCAAGGCGGTGTATCGGGACAACTCCCGGATGAACGTGGATTCCAACGACCCGGCCCAACGGATTTCCCAGGCCTTTTCGCCCTACATGAACCAGTTCTACGCGGTCCATTGCACCGAAAACCTCCGGGACTTTTTTGCCCATGCCCGGGAAAACGGCATCCGATACCCCATCCTCCTGGAGATCCTCCTGTCCCTGGTTTCCGCAGCCCGGGGCCGCCACCGCATCCTGGACGTGTTCTACTACGCCCGGGAACAGGTGGCGGATTCCGGGGGAAGCCGATATAAGAGGCTCGACCTCGTTTTGGCATCATCGGAACTTCGGGACGAATGCCGGGCCATGGTCCGGCTGGCCGGCCAGTTTCTTGCCCGGGCCTCGGGCATGGGCCAGCCGGACGCCGAGGCAGCCGTGGGCCGGGCCCTGGACGCCTACCTGGAAAATCTCCCCCCCGCGCCGGGAGGCTTTTCCCGGGTGAAGTCCCGGCTCAGAGGGGCGCTCCCGGAAGCGTTGGTCCGGGCGGTCCGGGCCGGGGAACCGACAGACGAGGACTTTTCAACGTATCTCGCCGGGTTCGGCCCCGGAGCCCGGGAGGATTTGGCGGTCATGGCCGGGCACATTCGGGCTTTCAGGGCTTAGGGCCTTGTTTTCCGCCCCGGGAATGGGCCTGGCCCCGGCCCTGGCGGCCAAGGCGGTCCTATTCGCCGCCTGCAGGGGGATCATGGCCAAAAGATACCTTCTGGAGAAAAGGGGGAAAGCGTGAGCCGACCCATATGCATCATCGCGGAAATGGCCTGCTCCCACGAGGGAGACCCCAAGCTCGCCCGGACCATCATCGACGGCGCGGGCGATGCCCGCGCGGACGCCATCCAGTTCCAGATCTGGCGGGCGGCGGACATCATGGTGCCGCACCACCCGGACTTTCCGGTGCTCCGGAGGATCGAGCTTTCCCGGGAGGACTGGGCCGGGCTCTTCGCCCATGTCCGGGAGCGTTACCCGGCCATGCAGGTCATCGCCTGCGTGTATGAGGAGAAGAGCGCGGACTTTGCCGAGGAGATGGGGGCCGATGCCTTCAAGATCCACTCGGCGGACCTCTCCAACCCCGGGCTCCTGGCCCACGTGGCAAAAAAGAACCGGAGGGTGGACCTTTCCACCGGAGCCTCCACCGTGGACGAGATCGCTCTCGCCATTCGGGCCATCCGCCGGGCCTCGGACTGCCCGGTCTGGCTCATGCATGGCTACCAGGTCTTCCCCACACCCCCGGACGGGGTTCACATGGACTTCATGATGAAGCTCAAATCCCTGTTCGAGATGCCTGTGGGCTACCAGGACCACTCGGACGCCGAGTCCCCGGCAGCCTTTCACCTCTGCGCGGCAGCCGCAGGCATGGGAGTGGACGCCGTGGAAAAGCACATCACCCACGACCGGAGCCAGAAGGGCATCGACCATCAGGCCGCCCTGAACCCGGACGAGTTTTCCCGGTTCACGGCCATGATCCGCCAGATCGAGGCGGCCCGGGGTTTTGCCGTGCCCAGGGCCTTTTCCCCGGACGAGGAAAGGTACCGGAAATATTCCAAAAAAAGCATCGTGGCCGCCCGGGACCTCCCGGCCGGGCACGTCCTGGCCGAAGGCGACCTGGCCTTCATGCGGGCCGAGGAACTGGGGCTGCCCCCGGACCGGGTTGCCAGGCTTCTGGGCAAGGCCCTGGCCCGGCCCGTGGCGGCCCTGCGCCTGGTGGGCGAGGCGGACCTCGAACGATAAGCGGGGGAATGGTCCTGGCAACGCGCTCCAAGCCGGGTCCCCCCCCTTTGAAAAAGGGGGGGATTTCTTTTTTTGTTTGGCTTTTTATCTTTTTGGATCATTCCCCGGATAAGCCACATACCAGGCAGGAGATTGGCGTTCCCAGGGGCCATGGCCTTGGCGAACGGCCTGTTTATTTCATGAAAAGGGTAGGACGGAAAAGAAGGAGAACCAGTGGACTGCGCCATCCTCATCACGGCCCGCTTGAAATCCCGGCGGCTCCCCAAAAAGGCCCTGCTCCCCATCCAGGGCCGTTCCATGCTGGGCCACATGGTGGACCGCCTGCGCCTGGCGAAACACCCCGGGGCCATCATCCTGTGTACCTCGCCACTCCCCGAAGACGACCCCCTGGCGGCGTTCGCCGAGGCCGAGGGCATCCTCTCCTACCGGGGCCACCCGGATGACGTGCTGGAGCGCCTCACCAGCGCCGCACAAAAGTTCGACGTGGGCACGGTCATCAGCTGCACGGCGGACAATCCCTTTGTGGACCCGGAATATATTGATTTTCTTGTTGATTTTCATTGGGCGAACCGTCACGACTTCACCCGGGTGGAGGGGCTTCCCTGGGGGGTGTTCGCCTACGCCATCGAGCGGGCGGCCATGGAACGGGCCATCACCATCAAGGACGAGGTGGACACGGAGGTGTGGGGCGGGTACTTCACCCAGACCGGGCTTTTTTCGGTGGGGGTGATGGAGGTGGCGGACGGGGCCGTGCGGCGGCCCGAATACCGTCTCACCGTGGACGAGCCCGCAGACTTCGAACTGGTGACCCAAATCTTCGACGCCCTCCTTGAGCCGGGAAAGGTGTTCCCCCTGGCGGACATCGTGCGTCTGCTGGACGAAAACCCGGAGCTGGCCGCCGTGAACGCCGAAGTGGCCCAGGCCCCGGGCAAGCCCATCCGGGTGAAGGGGAAATGAGGCCCGCCATTCCCGGATGTGCCGGGACCTCCTGTACCGGGAGATCGAAAGACGAACAAATCCAGGGCGTTTTAACGTGCTGAAATAAGGGGGTTCCCTATTCCCGCTTTCATGGGGATAAGTTTGATGAAGCTGCAACAAGTCCTGAGACCACTCTCAACCGTCACCCCGGCGAAGGCCGGGGTCCAGTCTTTTTATTAGGTTACAAAGACCCTGGATCCCGGCCTTCGCCGTGATGACGACTTTTTGCCTCTCCATCATTCGTAGCAAAAAGGGGATTTTAGATTTTTTGCGGGGCCATCATAGATAGTACGTGGCCGAGGCGTTGTCCGACTCCCAGGCCGTGACCGAGTGAACCTGGACGCCCGCGCCGGAAAGGAGGGGCGCAAGCCTGTCCGCCACGTGTCGGGCGATGTTCTCCGAGCTGGGGGGGACCTGGGCAAAGTCCGGCAGTTCGTTCAAGAACTTGTGGTCCAGGCCGGCCATGACCCCGGCCACGTGCTTCTTCAGCACGCCGAAGTCCAGGAGCACGCCCCCGTTGTCCAGTTCCTCCCCCCGGACCCGGACCTCGATCTTCCAGTTGTGGCCGTGGAGATTCTCGCACTTGGTCCCCACCATGGCCAGCTGGTGGGCCGCCGCGAAATGGGTTTTCACCTTGAGTTCGTACATGGCCTAAACCTTGGGCGCCGGGAAGCCACTCCCCGGTGTCAGTGGTCGCCTCCGCGAAGGAAGCTCTTGATCTTGTGGGAGATTTTGTTTTCCTCCTGCCGGGCGAACTCCCGGAGGAGTTCCTCCTGCTTCTTGGAAAGCCCGGTGGGGGTTTTCACCAGGACCTGGATGACCTGGTCCCCCCGGCCGTTGCCCCTCAGCGACGGGATGCCCTCGTGGGGCAGGGTGTAGATGTCGCCGGGCTGGGTGCCCTTTTTGATCTTAACGGCCATGGAGCCCGACAGGGTGGGCACGTGGATCTCGTCCCCCAGAGCGGCCTGGACAAAGGAGACGGGCACCTGGCACACCACGTTGTCGCCGTCCCGGACAAAGAACTCGTGGGGTTTCACCCTCAGGAACACGTACAGGTCCCCGGGAGGCCCGCCGCTGGGGCCTCCCTCGCCCTCGCCGGTGAGGCGCAGGCGGGAGCCCGAGTCCACGCCCGGAGGAATGCGCACGGAAACGGTCTTTTTCACCTGGACCAGGCCCGCGCCCCGGCATTCGGGACAGGGGCTGGGGATGGACTTGCCCGCCCCCCGGCAGTAGGGGCAGGTGGTGCGCATGGTGAAGAAACCCTCGGTGCGGGAAACCTGGCCCGTGCCGCCGCAGAACCGGCAGTTCTCCGGCTTGGTGCCGGGTTCGCAGCCGGAGCCCTCGCAGGAGGAGCAGGTCTCGCGCTTTTTCAGCTCGATCTCCTTCTCCACCCCGAATGCGGCCTCCAGAAACTCCAGGACAAGATCGTAGCGCAGGTCCGCGCCCCGCTGGACCTGCGCCCCTCCGCCCCGCCTCCGGCCCGTTCCGCCGAAGAGATCCCCGAAGATGTCCCCGAAGTTGGAAAAGATGTCCTCGAAACCCCGGAAGCCCGAGAATCCCGAATTCTGGAGGCCTTCGTGGCCGTAGCGGTCATAGAGCTGGCGTTTCTCGGCGTCCCGCAAAACCTCGTAGGCCTCGGCGGCCTCCTTGAACAGCTCCTCGGCCTCGGGGTCCCCGGGGTTCCGGTCCGGGTGGCATTGAAGGGCCATCTTCCGGTAGGCGGCCTTGATCTCCCCGTCGGCGGAGGTTCTTTCCACGCCCAGGATTTCGTAGTAGCAGCGTTTGGTTCCCATAAATCATCCACAGCCGGCCGGAAAGCCGGTGAAAGTTTCATCAAAAGGCAGCCAGGGGCAGGTCAAACACCCGGTTCCCCGGGTGGGCAAATGGAGTGAAAGGCCCGTCCGCCCTGGGCATTGGCGCCACCAGCCCTGTTTTCCCTCCCGGAAAAAGGATTTCCGAGGGGAAACTAACACACCCCCCAGCCTTGTCAATGCGGCGGTCTGTCGGATATCCGGGGGAAAGGGGGAATCGCCCAAAAGAATAAGGAAACAGCCCATCATCCCAAGGGTCCGGCCCCGGGGGCGGGATCAGGAAGGGTTGAGCAGCCCCCCCACCCGTTGGCGCATGGCGTCCAGGCCGGTCAGGGCGAAGCGGTTGATGGCCCGGGTGAACTCCTCGGGCTTGCCCAGGAGAAAGAGGATCTTTTCCCGGAGTGATTCCCGGTTGACCCGGCCCCAATCCAGGTAGTCCACCAGATGCTGCCCGTGGAGGGCCTGGGCCCGGATGAGCTGCTCCTTCCGGGGGACCTCCCGGGGGATGAGGAGCGACAGGCGCTTCTGGGAGAGGATCTCGCACACCGTGTTGTATCCACCCATGGAAACCACCAGGTCCGAAGCGGCCATCAGCTTTTCCATGCGCCGGTAGAACCCGTGGGTCCGGGCCCCCACCCGCCGGGCCCGCTCCATGACGACGGCGCGCTGGGCCGCAGGCATGAAGGGGCCGGTGACCAGGATGCTCCGGAAGGGAACGGGGCCGGCCTCCAGCATGGACAGGTAGGCGTCCATGAGTTCGTACCCGTCCCCCCCCCCGCCGGCTGTCACCACCACCAGGGGTTCGCCGTTCCCGCAGCGAAGTTCGCTCCTCGCTCGGGCGAAGGAGGCCGGGTCCGGCACCTTTCGGGGGATGTAGCCCGTGAAGTGCATCTTGCCCTGAACCCGCTCCATGGCGTACTCGGCAACGGGGTCGTAGAAATTCCGGTTTCCGTAGACCCATATCTCGCTGTACAGCTCTTCCAGGACCTCGTAGACCCCCCGCTTGGTCCAGTCCGCGCGCACCACCTCCGCTTCGTCCATGACGTCCCGAAGCCCCAGGATGGTCCGGGTATGCTGCTTCCTGGACGCGATCCACTGGAGGGTGGGCAGGACCTCCTTTTTCAGGCCCAGGGGCTCCTTGTCCACGATGAAGAGGTGGGGGGCAAAGGCCTTGGCCGTGCTGGTGATGATGTTCTTGCGGATGGCCAGGGCGTGCTCCGGGTGGATGCGGATGGCCAGGGGTTGATACTCCTCATTGGTCTTTTTGATCATGCCCGGGATGCGCACGAAATCCACGTTGGGCGGCAGGGAAAACCGCCCGGCGATGGGGGAGCCCGTGAGGATGAGGACGTTCACCTGGGGGCCGGCCAGGGCCGAGGCTATTGCCAGGGTCCGGCGGATGTGGCCCAGCCCATAGGTGTCGTGGGAGTACATCAGCACATTGGTGATGGGCTTGGATTTGCGGGCCATGGCGAGGGAGGCCTTTCCTGGGAACTCCGGGATCAGTCCGCCGGGGTTTCTCCCCGGGCGGCGAGATAATCCGCAAGTACGAAGCGTTTCCGTTTTTCCAGGTTCCGGGCCAGATCATCCGGAGCCATGGGCCGGCGCTCGCCGATCTTTTTCGCCGGAACCCCGGCCCAGATTTCGTAGGGGCCGGGGTTTTTCGTGAGCACCGCCCCGGCGGCCACCACCACGCCGTTGGGGATTTCCGTGGCCTGGTACAGGACCATGGCGCCATCGTGAATCCAGACGTCCGCGCCGATGTACTTGTCCTGCCAGAGGACGCCGTGCTCCTCCTGGACCGTGAGCAGGGGCCTCCGGGAAAGGTGCGCGTGGTCATGGGTGTACACGCGGCACCGGGCCCCCAGCATACACCAGGGCCCCAGGTGGATGTTTCCGGTGAGGTCGCAGAACGCGAACCTGGACAGGCAGAGGTTGGTTTCCCGGCCCGGACTGGTGAAGACCTCGGGCGAAAGCACGAACTGGCCCTTGTGTACGTTCTTGTGGGGCCGCCGCCCGGCCTGTTCCATGGCCAGAGCCAACTCATCGGTCGTCAGGGTGGCGCGTTCGAACCCCATGAAAAGCCTTTCGTTTGGACGTGAAGGACCCGGCGGCATAATAGGAAACAGCCAGCCGGGTGTCAATGGAGCCGGGAAAACGGGGCAGGGCCGCTGATTTTGTTGGGGATCGAACAAAAACCCTTGCACGGGACATGGTATGGGGTTAAATAGTTCGCTTGGCAAACCATCCCCAAACGCAGCGATAAAGCTGTCACCCCTATCCGCCCGCCGCTGCGGGCCCCCTGGAGGAGGAGAAGCCCCATGGAAAAAATTTGGGTCAAGAACTACGATCCGGGCGTTCCCGCCGAAATCAACCCTGACGACTATGCCAGCATCGTCGAAATCTTCGAGACGGCCTGCAAGAAATTCGGCAACCGGCCGGCCTTCCACAACATGGGCAAGAACATCAGTTTCTCGGAGCTGGACAACCTCACCAAGAAGTTCGCCTCCTATCTCCAGAACGATCTGAAGCTGGAAAAGGGCGACCGGGTCGCCCTCATGATGCCCAACATCCTCCAGTACCCCGTGGCGCTCTTCGGCCTGCTCCGGGCCGGGATGGTCGCGGTGAACGTGAACCCCCTCTACACCGCCCGGGAGCTGGAGCACCAGCTGAAGGACTCGGGGTCCAAGGCCATCGTCATCTTCGCCAACTCGGCCGCGACCCTCCAGAAGGTGGTGGGAAAGACCCCGGTGAAGCACATCCTGGTGACCCAGATCGGCGACATGCTGGGCTTCCCCAAGAGCCTTCTGGTGAACTTCGTGCTGAAGAAGGTCAAGAAGATGGTCCCGGCCTACGAGCTTCCCGGGGCCAGGGACTTCATGGCCGCCGTGAACTCCGGCGACGCCTCGAAGTTCAAACCCGTGGCCCTCACCCACAAGGACATTGCCTTCCTCCAGTACACGGGCGGCACCACGGGCGTGTCCAAGGGCGCCATCCTCACCCACAGGAACATCGTATCCAACGTGCTCCAGGCGGGCGGCTGGATCCGGAACCTCGTGAACGAGGACGGGGAGATCATCATCACGCCCCTGCCGCTCTACCACATCTTCTCCCTGACGGCGAACTGCCTCATCTTCTTCTCCCTGGGCGGCACGAACGTCCTCATCACCAACCCCCGGGACTTCCCGGGTTTCATCAAGGAGTTGAAGAAGTGGGAGTTCACGGCCATGACCGGCGTGAACACCCTGTTCAACGCCCTTTTGAACAACCCCGACTTCGCCACCGTGGACTTTTCCCACCTCCACGTGGCCCTGGGCGGCGGCATGGCGGTCCAGGCGGCTGTGGCCAAGAAGTGGAAGGAGGTCACCAAGACCCCCTTGATCGAGGCCTACGGCCTCACCGAGACCTCCCCGGCGGCCTGCATGAACCCCATGACCCTCAAGGAATACTCCGGCTTCATCGGCCTGCCCATCTCCTCCACCATCGTGTCCATCCGGGACGACGACGCCAAGGAGGTCCCTCTGGACACGGTGGGCGAAATCTGCATCCAGGGCCCCCAGGTGACCCAGGGCTACTGGAACCGGCCCGAGGAGACCGCCAAGGTCATGACCGAGGACGGCTTCTTCCGCACCGGCGACATGGGTTTCATGAACGACGGCGGCTACGTCAAGCTGGTGGACCGGAAAAAGGACATGGTCAACGTGTCCGGCTTCAACGTCTACCCCAATGAGGTCGAGGAAGTGGCTGTCATGCATCCCAAGGTCCTGGAGGCTGCGGTCATCGGCGTGCCGGACGACAAGAGCGGCGAGGCGGTGAAGCTTTTCGTGGTGAAAAAGGACCCGTCCCTGACCGTGGACGAGTTGAAGGCCTTCTGCAAGGAGAACCTCACGGGCTACAAGGTGCCCAGACACTACGAGTTCCGCGAGGACCTGCCCAAGTCCAACGTGGGCAAGATCCTGCGCAAGGACCTGCGCGGCTAGCAGGCTGCCCAAAAACGCGATCTGCGGCGTTGCACTTCGCCAGGAAAGGGCTCAACGTACAAATGTACGCCTCGCCCTTTCCTGGCTCGTGCGCCTTGCATATCGCGTTTTTGAACAGCCTGCGTTCAAAAGGCTGTTCACCCGGGCTTAAAGATCCAGGCGTCTTTTCCCGGCCCGGCCGGACCTCCCCCCGGAGGCCCCGGCCGGGCCGTTGTTTTTGCGGGCAGCCCCGGGAAAGTCAGGCCCAGGCCCTGGAAAAATGGGCGGATTCGTTGTATTCTGTGTTCCCGATCAGCGAAGCGATCCTGTCCCCCCCTCAACGAGGGCAGCCATGGAAGAACCCCGCTACAACGTATATTTCTCCGGCGAACTCCTCACCGGGCGCACCCCCGAGGACGTAGGCCCGGCCCTGGCCCGGCTCCTGGACATGGTTGAGGAGGACACGGACCTCCTCTTTTCCGGCGAGCCCGTCATGGTGGCCACGGACCTGGACAAGGAAAAGGCCATGGCGCTCCGCCTGGCCTTCATGCGCGCCGGAGCCCTGTGCGTGGTGGAAAAACAGCCCGGCACCGGCGAGTCGGAAACCCCGCCGCCGCCCCCTTCCGGCATCCAGCGCACCGTCACCTGCCCCCACTGCAACAAACCCCAGCCCCCGGCCCGGGAATGCCACTACTGCGGACAACGGATGAAGAAACCGCAGGGGTAGGAAAGCGTGGGGGGAACCTTTTTGGAAAAAAAGGTTCCCCCCACACCCCCTTCCCAAAAACTTTTTGGGTCGGGTGCTTCGCACCCTTGAAAAAAACCGGCGCGATCCCGGACACCGTCATTCCGGCGAAGGCCGGAATCCAGTTCGCCCATCCCGGCGGGGAAAGCCGAGAGAAAAAAAAGGGGCCCATCCTTGAGAAAAGGACAGGCCCCCTTGTTTTTTGTGACGCGCTTTTTGACCGGTTACGCGGCCTTTTCCAAACGCACGGCGCAGACCTTCAGCTCCGGGATGCGGGCGATGGGGTCCAGCGCGGAGTTGGTGAGGAGGTTCACGGCCTGTTTGGCCCAGTGGAACGGGATGAACACCGTGCCGGGCTCGGTCATGTCGCCCACCACGGCCGGAACCGTGATCTTGCCCCGGCGGGAGGCCACGGAAACCAGGTCGCCCTGGGCCACTCCCAGCCGGTCCGCGTCCTCCTGGCTGATCTCCACGAAGCACTCGGGCGACTGGGCGTTCAGGCCCTCGGATTTCATGGTCATGGTGCCCGTGTGGTACTGGTAGAGCACCCGGCCGGTGGTGAGGTACAGGGGATAGTCGTCGTCCGGCATTTCGGCCGGGGGCTTGAATCCTATGGCGGAAAACACCCCCAGGCCACAGGAGAACTTGTCCATGTGCAGGCAGGGCGTGCCCGGGTGGTCCGTGCCCGTGCAGGGCCAGAACAGGCCGTCGCTGTCGATGCGCTCGTAGTTGATGCCGCAGTACGTGGGCGTCACGGACCCGATCTCCGCGAAGATCTGCCGGGCGTTTTCGTAGGCCATGGGATAGCCCATGCGGCTGGCCACGCCGCAAAGGATGTCCCAGTCGGTCCGGGCTTCGCCGGGTCCGTCCACGGCCTTTCTCACCCTTTGGACCTTGCGCTCCGTGTTGGAAAAGGTGCCATCCTTTTCCGCGAAGCAGAGCGACGGCAGGACCACGTCCGCCAGCTTGGCCGTCTCGGTGAGGAAGATGTCCTGGACCACCAGGAAATCCAGGGCTTTCAGGCACTTTTCCGCGTGGCGGAGGTCCGGGTCCGAGACCATGGGGTTTTCGCCGATGATGTACAAGGCTGAAAACTCGCCCTCGTGTGCTGCGGGGAGCATCTGGGTCACGGTGAGGCCGGGCTTGTCCGAAAGCCCGGTGACGCCCCAGGCGGCTTCCATGCGCTTTTTGGCGTCGGCGTTGTTCACGGCCTGGTACCCGGAGTACACGTTGGGCAGGCCGCCCATGTCGCAGGCCCCCTGGACGTTGTTCTGGCCCCGGAGCGGGTTCACCCCGCCGCCTTCCACGCCCACGTTGCCGCAGAGCATGGCCAGGTTGGCCAGGGACTTCACGTTGTCCGTGCCGCAGGTGTGCTGGGTGATGCCCATGGCGTAGAGGATGGACGCCGCCTTGGCCGAGGCATAGAGCCGCGCCGCCTCCACCAGCTGGTCCGCCGGAATGCCGCTGATCTCCTCCACCTTTTCCGGGGTAAAGGGCTCCACGGCCTTTTTCAGGTCTTCCAGGCCCACCGTTCGGCTGGTGACGTAGGACTCGTCGTACAGCCCCTCCTCGATGATGACCCGCATCATGCCGTTGATCCACGCCACGTCCGTGCCCAAGGTCTGGCGCAGCCAGAGGGTGGCGTGTTTCGTGATGGGGATCTTCCGGGGGTCCACCACGATGAGCTTCGCACCCTTGGCGATGCCCCGCTTGGCGTAGGTGGACAGCACCGGATGGTTCTCGGTGGTGTTGGACCCGGTTATGAGCAGGACGTCCGCTTTTTCCACGTCCTTGATGGGGTTCGTCATGGCTCCGGAACCGAAGGCGGCGGCCAGACCGGCCACCGTGGAGCTATGTCAGAGTCGTGCGCAGTGATCCACGTTGTTGGTTTTCAGCACCGCCCGGGAGAATTTCTGGGCGATGTAGTTCTCCTCGTTGGTGACCCGGGCGCTGGTGAGGACCCCCAGCTTGTCCGGCCCCTTGGTTTCCTTGAGTTCGCCCAGACGTTTGGCCACCAGATCCAGGGCCTCGTCCCAGGAGGCTTCCCGGAACCCGTCCCCTTCCTTGATGAGGGGCGTGGTGAGGCGGTCCGGGTGGGACACGAAGTGGAAGCCGAACCGGCCCTTGACGCAGAGGGAACCGTAATTGGGACCCACCTCTTCCACGCCCGTGACCTTGACGACCTTGTTGTCCTTCACGTGGAGCCAAAGCTGGCAGCCCACGCCGCAATAGGAGCAGGTGGTACGGACGCGGGTGGTCTCCCAGGGCCGGACCGTGTACCGGCTGCCCTTTTCCACCAGGGCCCCCACGGGGCAGGCCTGGATGCACTCCCCGCAGAACACGCAGTCCTCGTTGGCCAGGGGAAAGTCCGTCAGAGGCGTCACCTTGGAGTTTTCATCCCGCATCGAGGCGTCAATGGCCATGTTGACCTGGATCTCGTTGCAGGCCTGGACGCACCGGCCGCACTGGATGCACCGGGCGTAGTCGCGAAAGATGAAGGGGTTCACGGACTGGCGGGGGTACTCGCCTTCCCGGGGGAAGTGGTCGCCGCAAACCTGATAGCGGTAGGCCAGTTCCTGGAGTTGGCAGTCCCCCCAGGCGGGGCAGAGGTCGTCCGCTCCGTCGGAAGCCTGGACCGCCATCTGGAAGCTCGTCCAGTCCTGGCTGTCCGCGCCCCGCACCGCGCAGTTGTGGAACCCGGAATCCAGGAACCGTTTGATGACCGCCTTGCGCTCGGCCACCACGCAGGGGCTTTCGGTGCGCACGGTCATCCAGGACTCGGCGGGGGTCATGCAGGCGCGGACGAGTTCGCCGGGCCGCTCGGCCAGTTCCACCACGCAGACTCCGCAGACCCCCGTGGGGGTGGCCCGGGCCAGGTGGCAGAGGCTGGGGATGTCCAGGCCGTTTTTCTTCGCTGCATCCAGGAGGGTATCCCCGGGCTGGAAGGCGTATTCCCGGCCGTTGATCCGGAGGGTATCTTGTCTGGTCATGTCGCCTCGATGGTACGGATGGACGTTGCAATCCCGGCCCGTTCCGACGGGCGGGGTTTCCCGGGGTGGGTATAGCAGGTTGGCCGGGTTTGTCAATGGAGGCGGCGGGTTGGGAGGGCGTTCCGGGGCGGGAAAATGGGGCAGGAAGACTCTCCCCCCTTTTCCAAAAGGGCACGGACCTCCCCCCTTTTCCAAAGGGGGGCCGGGGGGGATTCGCCCCGGCTGGCTCCTATTCCTTTTTTTTCAGCAGATTTTCCAGGGCGCCGAAGGGGCGGTGGGTGGAGAAGGAGGCCTGGCCGTTGCCAGGGCCGTCCTGGGCGTAGGCGTCAGCCACTTCGTTTCTGGAGTGCTCGTTGTCGTGGCAGTAGAGGCAGAGGAGTTCCCAGTTGCTGCCGTCGGGCGGGTTGTGGCCGTGGTCGTGGTCCCGGTGGTGGACGGTGAGTTCCTTCAAGCGCTTGCCGGAAAACTCCCGGCCGCACCGGCCGCAGACGTGGGGGAAGAGCTTCATGGCCCGTTCCCGGTAGCCGCGTTCCCGTTCCTCCCGGTTCCGGAGGGCCTCTTTCACGACGTTGGAGCGGTCATCCTGGCCAGTCATGGCGGTTTTCCTCGGGGCCGGGCGGGTCCCGGCGTTTACGCCCCCCTTTCCCAAGGATCTTCTATAAATTTCGGGAAGGAATTGGGCGATGATTACGGGTTAACCTCTTTAATTTGTATGGGAAACGCTTGGTGATACGCCCGGCGGGTTTTCCCGGAACCGTCATCCCGGCGAAGCCCGGGATCCAGGGCTTTTGTAACGCATGGAAAAAACGGGATTCCGGCCTTCGCCGGAATGACGACTTTGGCAGATTTTGGACTTACTGCATCACCATCAGCCTTGGGGGCGCCCTGCCGATTTGGGGCCAATCCCTCTCGGCCCCCCTTGGAAAAAAGGGGGAAGATTTCCCCGGCGCCACCTTTTGAAAAAAGGGGAGGTTCCCTCATCGCCTTTTTGGAAAAGAGCGGCGGCGGAACCTCCCCCCAATACCTTTACCCGTTGTTCTTCTCGAAATCCTTCATGAAATCCACCAGCTCGGTGACGGCGGCCAGGTCCGTGGCGTTGTAGATGCTGGCGCGGCAGCCGCCCACGGAGCGGTGGCCCTTGAGGCCCCCCAGGCCGGCCTTCCCGGCCTCGTCCACGAACTTCTTCTCCAGGTCCTCGCTGGGCAGGCGGAAGGTCACGTTCATGAGGGACCGGGAGCCGAGGTCGGCCGTGGCCCGGTAGAATCCCGAGGCGTCCAGAAAACCGTAGAGCAGGTCGCCCTTTTCCTTGTTCCGGCGCTCCATCTCGTCCAGGCCCCCCACGGAGTCCATGAGCCACGTCAGCACCAGGTCCACCACGTAGATGGAGAAGCAGGGCGGGGTGTTGTACATGGAGTTCTTTTCCGCGTGGGTGCTGTACTTCAGCATGGTGGGAATATCCTTGGGGGTCCTCTTCAGGAGGTCCTCCCGGATCACCACCAGGGTCACGCCCGAGGGCCCCAGGTTCTTCTGGGCACCGGCGTAGATGAGGCCGAACTTCGAGGCGTCGAAGGGCCGGGAGAAGATGTCCGAGCTCATGTCCGCCACCAGGGGCAGGCCGCCCGTCTCCGGGAACTTTTCGTACTGGGTGCCCTTGATGGTGTTGTTGGACGTGATGTGCATGTACGTGGCCCCGGGGGTGGGGGCGATGCCCGCGGGGATGTAGCAGAAGTTCCGGTCCTCGGAGGAGGCCACCACCCGGACGTCCTTGCCCAGGAGCTGGGCTTCCTTGATGGCGTTGGTGGACCAGGTGCCCGTGTTCACGTAGTCCGCGTGGTCGCCCGCAGCCAGGATGTTCATGGGGATCATGGCGAACTGGGTGGAGGCCCCGCCCTGGAGGAAGAGCACGTGATAGTCGTCCCCCACCTTCAGGAGCGTCTTCACCCGGGCCACGGCGTCTTCGATCACCTCATCGAACCACTTGGACCGGTGGGAGACCTCCATGATGGACATGCCCGAGCCCTTGAAGTTCAAGAGGTGGGCCTGGATTTCGGCCAGAACCGGCAGGGGGAGGGCCGCAGGCCCGGCGTTGAAGTTGCGGATACGGTTGTCCATGGTGTTTTCCTCTCGCTTTCGCGGTAAACCTGGGCTTTGGGGGGCTTGGGGAGGGAAAACCCGCCGCCCCGGCCGCCTTGGCTCCCGAACCGGGGTCAAAATAGGAAAAAAAGGCCCAAACGGGCCGGGAAATCCGTACTCTGGCCCCGGCGGACTGTCAAGGGGAATCCTGACGAAACCCCCGTTTGCCCTTGACAAAACAGGCGTTCCGGCTATTGTAACCCATTTGTGGAAAAGCGTTTCCCAAGGGCCCCGAAACAGGCGGGAAAAGCTTCCCGGACCTTGGGATTGCTCTTGAAAACCCCTTTTACTGCGGAGGCGGGCGGCCATTGAAACCCCCGCCGTTCCCACCTGGGAGAATAAATAATGAAAGTCCTGGTAAGCGACAACCTGGGAGAGGCGGGGCTGGAAATCTTCAGGGCCCAGCCGGGCATCGAGCTCGATGTCAAGACGGGTCTGAAACCCGATGAACTCATCGCCATCATCGGCGATTACGACGGCTTGGCCATCCGGAGCGCCACCAAGGTCACGGCCGAGGTCCTGGCGGCGGCGAAAAATCTGAAGGTGGTGGGCCGGGCGGGCATCGGCCTGGACAACGTGGACATCCCCGAGGCCACCCGCCGGGGCGTGGTGGTCATGAACACCCCCGGGGGAAACACCGTGACCACGGCCGAGCACGCCATCTCCATGATGCTCGCCCTGACCCGGAACATCCCCCAGGCCACGGCGGGCTTGAAGGCCGGGCGCTGGGAAAAGAAGACCCTGGAGGGCCGGGAGATCTTCAACAAGGTCCTGGGCGTCATCGGCTTCGGCAACATCGGCACCATCGTGGCCGACCGGGCCCGGGGGCTCAGGATGCAGGTCATCGTGTACGACCCCTTCGTCACCCCGGAACGCATCGAAAAGGCCGGGTTCACCCCCGCCACCCTGGACGAGATCTACGCCAAATCCGACTATATCTCGGTCCATGTGCCCAAGCTGAAGGAAACGGCGAACCTCTTGAACGCCGGGGCCTTCGCGAAGATGAAGACCGGCGTCATGGTCATCAACTGCGCCCGGGGCGGCATCGTGAACGAAGCGGACCTGGAGGCGGCCATCGTTTCCGGCAAGGTGGCCGGAGCGGCCCTGGACGTGTTCGAGACCGAGCCGCCGGGAGACCATCCCCTCCTGAAGCTGGCCCAGGTCATCGCCACCCCCCATCTGGGCGCCTCCACGGCCGAAGCCCAGACCAACGTGGCCGTGGCCGTGGCCCAACAGATCAACGAATACCTGGTGAACGGCACCATCATCAACGCGGTGAACGTCCCTTCGGTGACGGGCGAGCTCCTGGTGCGCCTGAACCCCCTCCTGACCCTGGGCGAGCGCATGGGCTGCCTCCAGGCCCAGCTGGCCTCCGGTCCGGTCAAGGAAGTGTCCATCGAATACACGGGCGATTTCAGGGGCCTGGACCTCTCCCCCGTGACCACGGCCGTGTTGAAGGGGTTTCTGACCCCGGCCATGAAGGACGACGTGAACTTCGTCAACGCCCAGGTCATGGCCAAGGAGCGGGGCATCACCGTCACCACGAGCACCCGGTCCGAGAGCGAGGACTTCACCAACCTGGTGTCTGTCCGGGCCCAGGGGGAAGGGTTCTCCCAGACCGTGGCCGGCACCATCTACGGCAAGAAGGAGCCCAAGATCGTCCGGATCAACAATTTCCGGGTGGAGATGACTCCCGTGGGGCACCTGCTCCTCATCCACAACGACGACCGCCCCGGCGCCATCGGCACCATCGGCGTGACCATGGGCCAGGCCGGCGTGAACATCGCGCGCATGTACGTGGGACAGGAAACGGATGGGGACCACAACTTCATCGTTCTGGAAACCGGCGTCCCCACGCCGCCGGAAACTCTCCAGGCCTTGAGGGACCTGCCCATCATCAAGTCCGTGACCCCGGTGGAATTATAAAAGCCCAGGGAAGA
The DNA here is from genome assembly GCA_018829095.1 of Pseudomonadota bacterium. Lineage (GTDB taxonomy): Bacteria > Desulfobacterota > Desulfobacteria > Desulfobacterales > Desulfatibacillaceae > JAHJUF01. The sequence goes on from JAHJUF010000426.1 coordinate 24,587, forward strand.
ACCTCACGCAAAATTCCGCCCCGGGCCGGGGCGGGCAGCCTCCGGGAGGAGCCATGACCGAGGAAAAAGGATTCGTGATCAGGGACCGCCGCTTTTCCAGCCAGGAGCAGCAGGAAAAAAAGGAGGAGGGAAAGCCCGCTCAGGCCGAAGCCGCCCCGGCCGCCGCAAAAGACGACTGCCGGGATGTGCGGCCCGGAAAGGCCGTGGAAGAGGCGGACGCCCGGAAGGCCGCGGACTGCGCCGACAAGGCCGCCGAAAAAAGAGGCCGCGAACAGGACGAGATACCCCTGCCCTCGGTGAATTTCTCCACCTTCGTGGTGTCCCTGTCCTCCTCCGTCCTGGTGCACCTGGGGGTGATCGAGGACCCGGAAAGCGGCAGGACGATGAAGCTGCTCCCCATTGCCAAGCAGACCCTCGACATCCTGGGCATGATGGAGGAAAAGACGCGGGGCAACCTGACCACGGAAGAGGAGCAACTCCTGAGGAACATCCTCTATGACCTGCGGATGCGCTACGTCCGGGAAGCCGGATAGCGCAGGCTGTCCAAAAACGCGATCTGCGGCGTTGCGCTTCACCGGTAAAGGGCTCAACGTACAAAAGTACGCCTCACCCTTTCCCGGCTCGCGCGCCTTGCATATCGCGTTTTTGAACAGCCTGCTTCTTTGGCTACCCAAAAACGTGATCTGCGCCGTCGGGGTCCCCGCACGACCGAAGGCCGGGTGGGGTGACTTGCAGACCGTATTTTTCACAGCCTGTTAGGAGACATCCCATGGCCCATCCCTCCTCCCGGTTCGTATTCATCCCCGGCCTCCTGCTGACCCTGGCTCTCCTTGCCCCGGCGCCTGCGGCCCTGGCCCGGGCGGCTAGGCCCCAGGAGCCCCAGGCCCTGGTGCCGGTGAGCTTCACGGACCTCGCCGAAGCCGCCAGCCCGGCGGTGGTGAACATCCGCACCGAAAAATCCGCCCAGGCCCAGGGGGGGGGCCAACGCTTTTTCGGGCAGCCTTTCGGCAACAAGGAACCCTTTGGCGACCAGGAGCCCTTCCGGGATTTTTTTGACCGCTTCTTCGGAGACCAGTCCCCCAGGGAGTTCCGGAGCCGGTCCCTGGGGTCGGGCTTCATCATGGACCCCGAGGGGTTCATCGTCACCAACAACCACGTGGTGGAAGGGGCGGACAGCATCAGCGTGAAGTTGAACAACGGCAAGGAGTACGAGGCCGAGGTGGTGGGCCGGGACGGGAAGACCGATCTGGCGCTCATCCGGGTCCACGCCGACGAGAAGCTGCCCCACCTTTCCCTGGGGGACTCGGACGCCCTGGCCGTGGGCCAGTGGGTGGTGGCCATCGGCA
>JAHJUF010000427.1 GCA_018829095.1 Pseudomonadota bacterium
CTCAAAAAGGATTGTGACACAGCCTCAACCCGTTGCCGGTGACACTCTGCCGCGGCCAAAAACCCCATTCCGTCAATCAGCCGGGTCCTGGCCAGGCGCAGGCGGAAAAATAGAAATGTTGGGTGAACCCGCGCTACGCGTTGAACCACCCAATCTACACGGCTATGTTTTCAGCCCCAGAACATTGTAGAGGGTAACAGGCTGGGTTTTTCCCTTGGGGACCACGGTGTCCTGTTTTTCGGCCAGCACCATGTCCGCCACCTGCTCGTAAGTCTGTTGGGATATCAGAAGGTGCGTGCCAAAGGTCTTGTTCATCTGCTCGATACGCGAGGCCGTGTTCACCACATCGCCGATCACCGCGTATTCCATTTTCTTGGCGGAGCCGATGTTCCCGGCTATCACCTCGCCCGTGTGCACGCCGATGCCGATCTCCCATGGCCGGAATCCCTGGCCCGCCATTTCGGCGTTCCATTTTTCCAGGCGCTTGAGCATTTCAAGCCCGGTTATGACGGCCCTTTGGGCGTGGTCCTCCTGGTCCAAAGGCACGCCGAACACGGCCATCACCGAATCCCCGACGAACTTGTCCACCCGGCCCCCGGAATCCACCACCGCGTCCACCATGACGTCCAGGTATCCGTTGAGGCTGGAAAGGAGCTGGTGCGGGGGAAGGTTTTCCGTCAAGGTGGTGAAGTTGCGGATATCGGAAAACAGCACCGTGGCCTGGCGCAGTTCGCCACCGAGATCCACGCCTTCCAGGACCTTTTCCATGACCTCGCGGGACACGTAACGCCCGAAAGTGTCCCGGACCCGCTCAGCCCGCCGGAGTCCCGAAACCATCTCGTTGAAGCCTTCGGTGAGTGCGCCCACATTGTCCACGGACAGGACCTGGGCCTTGGCGGAAAGGTCCCCGTCCCGCACTCGGGCCATCTCTCGGACCACCTGGCCCATGGGCCCGGTGAGGCTCCGGGCGATGACCACGCCCTGGAGAAGCCCCAAAGCCACAAAGGTGGACCCGAGAAACACATACAGCGCCGGGGACGTGACGCCCAGCAGGGCTGACAGGCAAAGCACAACCACCGGCATGGCGCAGGTGGTGACGACCAGCACCAGAATCTTGAAACGGGTGGTGACCTGTTCCACTCCGTTCACCCGGCTCAGATGTCCCTCGGGAAAAAGAACCGGTATCACGTATCTTTGGCTGAACCATTCCGTGGAATAATAAATAAAGGAAAACGAAGCGCTGCTCACCAGAATGACGCAGACCACCACGTGAATGGCCGTATGGATAGGTTTCTCGGGCCTGAATATCGCGTACACCGGAATAAAGGACAGGGCTGAGAGCATCCAGACGTTGGTGGAGATACGCGTGAGCATCACCGGAAGGTTGAGGGCCCTTTGCCGGGCTTTCAGGAGGAGCGGTGGGGCTATTTTTCGCTTTTCAAGCAGGCTGAGCCCGGCTTCCCACAACGGCCGACAATAATAGTAATAAACAATCGGGGCAATGGCGTAAGCCAGAAAAAGTGCGCACCCGGACCACAGGTTCACGAGCCCCAGGTCATCGGCGCTCAGGCCCGGCGTCAAGGCAAGCCAAGCGTACACCAGCCCGATGGCCACGGCCGCAAGATTGCACAAGCCGATGATGAGGACGATTATCCGGACAGGCGGCATGTGGCAGCCCCATTGCAACTCGTTTAGCCGAATTATGCGGCGACATCCATTAAAAAGGAACTCCCCGGGTGCCATCCTGCGAAGATCGTAGCTTTTCGACTTTTTGCGAGGCCATCAATTTTTGGCGGAAACCTCTTGATCCTGCTGCGGCAGCAGCATCAATTCCTGTGCATTACCCAAATCAAAATGCGATGGAAACGAGGGTAAGCCAACTTTGTCAACATGACAATAGCTTCTTTCTTGGCACGCGCTTCGCTTGTCCCGACATCTACATCCCATCGGGAATACGGCCCGGCCGGGCCATATGGCAGGTTTTCTTGAGGGGGATTTAGGGGGGACTTCTTTTTCCCTCGCGGGGTCCCCGCGCGGCCACCAGGCCGTGTGGGGTGCAAAAGAAGTCCCCCCCTCCAAGCTTTCCTATTTCCAATTCACCCTCGGCGTGTCGCGGAGGGGGAGGCGGTGGTAGCCCCATTTGGGGATGCCTGCCATGGCGGCTCCGAAGACGGTGTGGTTTTCCGGGAGACCGATGGCTTTGGCCAGGGGTGGCCAGGTGTTGGCTGCGGCGGTGAAGTACCCGGCCCAGCAGGTGCCCAGACCCAGGGGCGGGGCGGCGAGTTCCAGGTAGCCCAGAGCCAGGATGGCTGCGGCCTGGGCCGGGGGGAAGTCCTTGACGCCGTGGGCGATGATCAGATGGGGGGCTCCCCGGTTCACCAGGTCAGCCCCGGCTTCCCAGGCGGCGGCCACGAGGTCCATGTGCATGGCCCGGGCCACGTCCGGGTGGTTTTTCACCATCCAGTTCATCCAGTCCACCGTAAGCCCAGCCAGGTTGCGCACGTCTTCCGGCTTTTCGATCACAGTCCAGAACACGGGCTGGGAGTTGTGCCCGCTGGGGGCGTAGGAGGCGATGTTGACGAGGCGTTCCAGGGTTTCCCGGGGCACGGTCTCCTTCTTGTACCGCCGCACGGACCGCCTGCTGCGGAGAAAGTGTTCAGCCTGATCCGGCGAGAGCTTCCATTCCCCCCGGACCGGGGGGCAGTCGCCCGGGGCCATGTCCCGATGGGAGAGCGCGCCGGTGGGGCACACGGCCACGCAGTGCCCGCACCGGATGCAGATGGCATCGCCTCCGGCTACGATCTGCGGCACGTCTTCTCCCATGGCGATGATCTTCACCGGGCACTCGCCCACGCAGAGACCGTCCTGGTTGCATTTCTCCTGGTCCACATTGATGAGGCTCATGATTTCTCCTTGGTGGAATATGGAACACGGCTCCGTTGCGTTGCGCTTCATCCCTTTTCCCTGGGGGATACTATCCTGGGGGATACTATAAGGACGATTCCAGCGCTTGGCACATCGGTGATTTTCCGGCTGCCGATGGGGGAACTCCTGAAGATTGAGGGCGGCTTCCAAGGGATCAAAAAAAATATAAGAAGCTGAACATAAAAAGAAATCCCCCCTGCCCCCCTTTTTCAAAGGGGGGAATTCGGCCTGTTTCCTATTCCCCGGCCTTGCGGATTTTCGCCAGGAACCCCCGGGCCTCCTGGTCCTCCGGGTCCAGTTCCAGGGCCCGCTCCAGGTGTTTTGCCCCGCCTTTGAGGTCGCCGGTGCGGGCCAGGGCCACTCCCAGGAACTTGTGGAACCTGGCGTTGTCCGGGCGGGCCTTCAAGGCCCGGGGCAGGAGTTCCAGGGCCTCCTGGTCCCGGTGCACGGAAACCAGGGCCATGCCCAGGTTGCCCCGGGCGTCGTGGTTGCCGGGGTTGAGTTCCAGGACCCGCTGATAGGCGGTGATGGCCTCGTCCGTCCTTCCCAGGAGTATGAGGGTGTTGGCCAGGTTGTTCAGGGCCCGGAAGTCGTCCGGGTGCGCCCGGGTCTCCTGGCCAAACAACTGGGCCGCCTTTTCGTAGTTCTTCTCCTGGACCATGAGGTTGCCCAGGCTGAAAGCCAAGTCAGGCGCGTTGCCGTCCATGGCCCAGGCCCGCTTGTAGGCCTCCAGGGCCCGGGCATTGTCGCCCATCTTGCTGTAGGCGAGCCCCAGGCTCACCAGGGCCCGGGTGGAATCCGGGTCCAGCTCCAGAGCCTTTTCCGCCTGTTGGATGGCCTCGGTGTATTGGCCCGCCTCCGCCAGGGCGCTGGCCAGGTTCTCCCGGGGCCTGGGGTGGTCCGGGCTCAGGCGCACGGCGTTTTCCCAGATGGCCACCCGGGACCGGAAATCCTGATTGTGGAGCCAGGTGCGCCCCATGAGCGCCAGGGCCACGGCCACCAGGAGCCCCACCCCAAGGGCCCGGGCCAGCCGGGAGGAAAAAAGCCCCCGGCGGACCAGGGCTGCGCCGCCGAGGTAAACGGAGAGCGCCGTGAGGCAAACAATCCCGGCCAGGGGCAGGTACATGCGGTGCTCCACGGCGATGGTCCGGGTGCCGAAAAAGCTGGACGTGGGGGCCAGGATCACCAGGCACCAGGCCACGGCAAAGGCCCAGGCCCGCCGGGCCAGGACGCCCCGGAGGGTCAGCCCGGCCACGGCAAGAAGGCCCAGGGCATAGGGCCAGGTCCGGGAAAAGGGGATCACCTTCCAGGCGTGGTCCAGGGAAAGCGGGCCGGGCCAGAAGGTCAGGTACAGGTAATAAGCAAGAACCTTGGGCTGGGTCAGGGCGTACTGGAGGGAGTTGTGGGGCCGGTCCGGGATGGCCGCGCCGCTTGCCTCCAGGGACCAGAAGGAAAGAGCCGCGCCGCCGAAAACCAGGAGGAACGCCAAAAGACCCAGGGCCAGCCCGCCATACAGCAGGGGCGACCGGGCCAGGGCCCGGCGGGGGCGGCCGCCGAAAAAAATGAGGTCATAGAGCAACACCACCACCGGGGCCATGGCCGCGATTTCCTTGGACCCGGCGGAAAAGGCAAGGAAGACCAGGGCCAATCCGTGCCAGGCCGTGCGGCGGGATTCGGACGCAAACCCCCGGGCCGCCGCGTACACCGTGGCCAGGAAGAACAGGCCCATGAGGGACTCGCAACGCTGGATCACGTAGGTGACGGACTGGACCTGGAGGGGGTGGACCGCCCAGAGGAGAGTGCAGGCCAGGGCCAGTTCCCGGGCCCGGGACCGGGGCAAAAGGGCCGCCATGGGCTTGGTGCGAAAGGTGAAATCCAGCAGGAGCAGCAGGACCAGGGCAGAGAGCAGGTGCACGGTGAAGTTGAAAATGTGGTAACCCCGGACGTCCAGCCCCCCCAGGGCATAATTCATGGCCAGGCTGTAGGACACCAGGGGGCGGTGCTCCAGGGAGGGGCAGAGGCTGGGGTCCAGGACCCGGGCCGGGCTCAGGCTGCGGATGCCAGGGTTGTCCACGATGGTGTGCCGGTCGTCGAACATGAAGGGCACGGAGAAGCTGTTGGACCAGGCCAGGGCCAGGCAGATAGCCAAGAGGGCGAAACACGCCCAGAGCCTCGGGCTGCCGCGCCGTCCGGGCCCCGGGGGGCCGGGGGATGCCTCGATGGAGGTTTCTTGCATGAAGAGCCGGGAAAGAGGGTCCGGGGGTTTGCGCCCGCCCCGGGGACGTTGGTGCGCATTCTAACCCGAAGGGGAGCCTCCTGGCAAAGCCCCGGCCTATCCGCCCATTCTTTTCTTCATCACCGCGATGCGGGCCGCAAGGTTCAGGAGGTAGGCGGGTTCGGGCTGCTTGGGAAAGGGCTTGGGGTCGTACTCCAGGGCCCGGACCCGGGCGGTCACGCGCTCCTCGTCCCCGTGCTCCTCGGCCAGGAGGCGCTCGAACATGTCCTTGCTCTCCTGGCACTGGCGCAGGACCTCGGGCAGGTAGGACCGGGCGTCGCCTCCCGTGAGCACGCACGCATGGCCCAGGCAGATCACATCCAGGTCCAGGGCCGCCAGCTTTTCCACCGAGGCTGTGAAAAGGTCGTAGTCCACGAGGTAGTCGCAGATGATGGCTCCCGTGGAGTCCGGGATGCCCGCCGCCTCGGAGCAGACCAGGGCCTTCATTTCGGGAAGGAAAAACGACAGGCAGTCCCGGGTGTGGCCCGGGGTTTCCAGGACCCGGACCGTCATCCCCGGACCGGCCTGGATCTCGTCGCCCCCGGATAGTTCCAGGTCCAGGGCGATGTCTCCGCAAGCCAGGTCCGGGACCTCCGCGCCCTTGGCTTCGGCCACCATGCGGGCCGCGTTTTCGTTCAGGAAGCGGATGGTCTCCATGGCCGTGGGCCGGGAAAACACCTTGGCCGCCAGGGGGCTTGCGCCCACGCGCATTCCGGGGAACTCTCCGGCGAGATAAGACGCGGACCCGCAATGGTCGAAATGGGAATGGGTAAGGAGCAGGAAGGCGGGGGACCTGCCGCCCAGGACCCGGCGGATTTCCGTTGCATACAAAGGCCCCATGCAGGCA
>JAHJUF010000428.1 GCA_018829095.1 Pseudomonadota bacterium
ATCCGTTCCACGGCGGCGCGGGCGGGGCGGGCGATTTCGGGGGGGACGCGGACTTCGTGGGTGAGGTTTTGGAGGCAGGCGAGGAGGTCGGGGAGGCGGGTTTTTTTCATGTTGGGGCAGACCATCTTGTCCGAAGCCGGGAGGAACTCGCGGTTCGGGTAGAGCTTGCGCAGGGGGTGGAGGATGCCGGTTTCGGTGCAGATGATGAACTGTTTTTCATCCCGCCCCTTGGGAAAGGCGAGCATGCCGCTGGTGGACAGGGCTTCATCAGCCAGTTCGATGACCTCGGGCCGGCACTCGGGGTGGGCCAGGACCAGGGCATTGGGATAGTAGGCCTTGGCCTGGATCACGTCCGTTGCGGTGAGGCGGTCGTGGGAGGGGCAGTAGCCGTCCCAGTAGTGGATCTTCTTGCCTGTGCGGGAGGCTACGAACAGGGCCAGGTTCCGGTCCGGGGCCATGAGAACCTCGTTTTCCGGGAGGCTTTCCACCACGGAAACCGCGTTGGCCGAGGTGCAGCACACGTCGGTGAGGGCTTTCACGGCGGCCGGGGAGTTCACGTAGGTCACCACGGGCACGCCGGGGAGTTCGGCCTTGCGGGCCGCCAGGTCTTCGGGGGTGATCATGTCCGCCATGGGGCATCCGGCGGTGATCACGGGCATGAGCACGGTCTTGTCCTGGGACAGGATGGAAGCGGTCTCGGCCATGAAGTGCACGCCGCAGAACACGATGATCTCCGCATCCGTGGCTGCGGCCCTGCGGGAAAGCTCCAGGGAGTCCCCGGCCAGATCCGCCACGTCCTGGATCTCCGGAACCTGGTAGTTGTGGGCCAGGATGACGGCCTTTTTCTCCCGGGCCAGGGCCCGGATTTCGGCCTGCATGTCCCGGATTTCTTCGGGGGAGAGTTTCTTTGTCATGGGACCTCTCGCAAAGGCGGAATCAGAATGGTCCGGAGTCGTCCATGGACGCCACGTCCGTGCCCGGGGGCGGGGTGAATTCGAAGGTGTCGGGGGGCAGCCCGGGGCTCTCGGAGAAATCGGAGAACAGGATGCGGGTCCAGTCGCCGTAGTTGTTGAAGGACACCGATCCCAGAATGCGGCTGGTGTCCCGGGCGATGAGGAGGTACAACTCTGCGAACTCGGGCCGGGGCTTTTTGGGAACAAGCTTCAAGGCCCACGTTCCGGGAGTGCCGTGCTTGCGGACCCAGGCGTCATCGGCCATGGACACGGTGAAGTGTTCGGCCAGGACCCCGGGGTCGGACAAAAAGCTCGCCCCCTGGCCCGGGCCCATGACCCGGGCGGCGTCGCCCTTCATGGCCTGGTGGTCGGCCGGTCGATGAATCCACAAAGTTTTGCCGTCCGACACCACGATCTGTTTTTCCGGCTCCTCGTACATCCAGCGCATTTTGTCCGGGAACTGGAAGCAGGCGCTGCCGGATGCCTGGTCCTCCATGCCCATGCCCGAAAGGACCGAGACCTGGGCGAACCTGGCGCACAGGGATACGCCCTGGTGCCGTTGCCGGACTTTTTCCAGGATGTCCCGGGGCGTGGGCGTTTCCTCCGCCGGTGTAAAGGCCGGGGCCTGGGACGCGGCCAGGGCATCCAGGGTTTCCCGGGCCGGGACGTTTTCCGCGGTCGAGATTTGGGGGAGGACCATCAGGAGCCCCGCCAGGCAGGCGGCTGTGAACCATCTGAAAAAGGGGAGTCTTTTCATTTTCATCATTCCCGGGTTGCGGTAAATAATCTTGATACCGCTTTCGGGCGGCCGTGTAAAGGCCGGGCACCGGCCTCGCCGGGGCTTGACCCGGGGGGCTTTTATCGCCTACTTCTGATTTTTTCGAATGGTCCCTGGTCCTTCACCGGAGCCGGGCCCCCCCGTTTGGGCGGTTCGGAGGGAGACTCGCCATGCGCACTCCGTTTTCTTTGGAATTTTTTCAGGTGGCCCGCACTTTGGGCGTTAGGCCCTTCAAGTGGGTCCATTCCTATGTGTATTTCACCTACACCCGCCAGTACGTGGGAACGGGCCTTGCCCTGGGGCGGCGGCTGCCCCGGATTCCTGGGTTCCTGCGGCGCTGGGCCGTGACCAACTACCGGGGCAAGGCCACGCCCCTGGGGGACGCTAAAAAGCTTCTCCGGGTCAACCAGGAGATCGACTTGAAGGGCCTGGAGCGCATGATTCCCCTGGCCGAGGCCCGGAATGTGGTGCTGTCCACCGGGGACCGGATTCTCCTGGCCGAGTGCGCCTGCCGGGAGCTTCGGGAAAACCCCTGCAAACCCACCCAGGTCTGTATGTTCTTCGGAAAGGAGGTGGCCCCCTTTGTCCATCGCCAGAAACCGGAAAAAACCCGGTGGATCGGCCAGGACGAAGCCATCCAGGTCCTGGAGGACGCCCACGCCCGGGGCTGGTCCCATCTCACCTTTTCCCGGGAAATATCGGCGGACCGGTTTTTCGTGATCTGCAACTGTTGCGCCTGCTGCTGCGCGGCCTTCGAGACGGTGAACGCCTTCAAGGTTCCCGTGCTCCACGAGTCCGGGTACAAGGCCGTGGTTTCCGGGGATTGCCTGGGCTGCGGCCTGTGCGTGAAAAAATGCCCGGTGGAGGCGTGCTCCATTTCGCCGGAAACCTCCCGGGCCGTGGTGGACCTTGCCCTTTGCCTGGGCTGCGGAGCCTGCCTGCCGTCCTGCAAACAGGAGGCCCTTTCCCTGGAACCCGCGCCGGACGGGCTTCAGCCCATCCTGGGGTATTGACGGCCGCCCATGATCCATGCCTGGGAAAAGCGTCTTGGGGACTGGCTTTGCGCCTGGGAGGCGGAGGGCGGCAGCCGGACGGCCCTGGCCGGGGCGGGCCAGGCCCTGGTTGCCGAGCGGGAGGCCCTGGGGATTCACGGCCTGTGGGAAGTCCCGCCCATCATGCTGGCCGCCACCCTGGACGACGGTTGGGGACGCGGACTGGAAGTGATCCGTTCCTTTGCCTCGGCCGCCGGGATGGACGTGCGCTTCCTGGGCCTCTGCCAGGGGGCCGAGGCCATCCTCTCCGCCTGCCGGGAACTTTCCCCCGCCCTGGTGGGCCTCACCGTGCTCCAGGGCTTTTCCGACGAGGACCTTATCAAAATCGGGAAAAACCTGGCCCCGGGCACGCTTCTGGTGGCTGGCGGGGCGGCCTTCTCAGCGGACCCGGACCTGGCTGAAACCGCAGGGGTGGACTTCGTGGCCCGGGACGCGGCGGGGTTTTTGCGCTTTCTCCTGGACCGCCGCGCGGACATCGCCCCGGGCTTTTGAAATTCCCAACCCGAACCCTTCCTGTCATCGCTTCCCGTCCGTTTGTTTTTTTCTTCTTCCGGAAAGAAAAGGCTTGCATTCGCGGACCGGATTTTCTATTTATTGAACTCGATTCAATGAATGAAGGCGGTTCATTTTCTGGAAGCGCGTTCTAAAAATGAATGCGCGGACCGTCTTGAGACTAGCGCAGCCCGGCGGCGGCCAAGGGAGCAAAAACCGGTGGGGGTTTTCATTCCGGCCGCCCCGGGCTCGCTTTTTTTCCAACAAGATGCTTTTGGCAAGGAGGGGTTATGGATTTCGAGTTCACCCGGGAACAGCTCATGTTCAAGGAGGAGGTCATCCGGTTCGCCAAGAAGGAGATCGCTCCCCGGTGCGCCGAGCACGACCTCAAGGGCGAGTTCGACCTCGAGTCTTTCAGGAAGATGGGAGAGTTCGGCATCCTGGGCCTCCACTTCCCTGAGGAGTACGGCGGCCAGGGCGCGGACGTGGTGACCACGGTGATGGCCGGCGAGGCCCTGGGGGAGGCCGGCGTGGACGGCGGGCTCACCCTGGCCTACGGCGCCCACACCTTCCTGTGCGCGGACACCCTGTTCCGCCACGGCACCGAGGTCCAGAAGAGAAAATACGTGCCCAAGCTGGCTTCCGGCGAGTGGATCGGGTGCATGGGGCTCACCGAGCCCGGCGCGGGGTCGGACGTGGCCTCCATGACCACCGAGGCAGTGAAGCAGGGCGACAAATACATACTAAACGGTTCCAAGATCTTCATCACCAACGGACCCATTGCCGACGTGGCCGTGGTGTACGCCAAGACCGACCCCACTGCCAAGCACGCGGGCATCTCCGCCTTTGTCGTGGAAAAGGGCACGCCGGGCTACACCACGGGCGAACCGCTTAAAAAGATGGGCATGAAGACCTCGGTCACCAGCGAGCTCTTCTTCAATGACTGCGAAATTCCGGCGGAAAATCTTCTGGGTCAGGAGGGCATGGGATTTCTCATGGCCATGGAGACCGTGGAATGGGACCGGAGCGCGCTTCTGGCCCCCTTTATCGGTTCAGGGGCCTTTCTTCTGAAAAAATGCACGGATTACGCCAAAAAGCGCATCCAGTTCGACCGGCCTATCGGCAAGTTCCAGGCTGTGAAGCACCGCTTAGCCGAAATCCGGATCATGACCGAGGCGGCCCGGGGGCTGGTGTACCGTATCGCCTGGTGCAAGGACCAGGGCAGGCCCTTGAACCACCTGGAAGCCGCTGTGGCCAAGCTCTTTGTGGGAGATTGGAGCCTTTCGCCCTCCAATGACGCCATGTTGATCTTCGGCGGCTACGGCTACTGCCACGAGTACGATGTGGAGCGGGTCTTCCGGGACTCCCGCCTCGCACCCATCGGCGGAGGCACCTCGGACATCCAGAAGATGATCATCTCCCGGCTCATGTAGCCAGGATCAAGGAGGAAATCCATGAACTACGATTTCACCGAGGCTGAACTGCTCTTCGCGGGGGAGGTGGAAAAGGCTGCGGCCCAAATGCCCCTGGCCCCCGCCTCGGGAACCTTTTTTTCCAATGCCGAGATCAAGGCGGCCCTGGGTCTTTTGGCAAAAACCCCCTACCTGGCCGTGGGCCTGGACAAGTCCGCAGGCATGGGCGCGGTCATCCATATGGCGTCCATGGAGTCCCTGGCGTCCCTGGCGCCTTCCATGGCTCTGTGCGTGGAGATGAGCACCCGGGTCTTTGGCCGCCTGCTTGCTGCCCATGGGTCTGATGTGGCCAAGGAAAAGGTCCTGAAGCCGCTTCTGGCCGGGAACCTGGTGGGCGCGGTGGCTCTTTCCGAGGGGGCCATGAACGTGGAGAACGACCCCTTTTCCACCCAGGGCCTGGAGCAGGGGGATGGTTTCTCCGTGACCGGGGCCAAGAACTGGGTGGTGAACGCCCCGGCGGCGGATGTCATCGCCGTGGCGGGCCGGGTGGGGGACAAGGTGGCCTTCTTCCTGGTGCCCGCCGGTGCTCCCGGGCTTCTGGTGGAGGCTCCGGCCACCACCATGGGTTACGAGGCTGCGCCCCTGTCAGGCCTGTCCCTGGAGAACTGCGCGGTGCCCCGGGACATGATCCTGGGCCCCTTTGACGCGAAAACCATCCTGGCCGAGGCCCGGGAATTGGAGAATCTGGTGTTGCTGGGCCTGGCCCTTGGGGCCATGAAATCGGCCTTCGGCCAGGCCAAGGCCCACGCCAAGAGCCACAAGAGCGGCGGCAAGCCCATCATCGCGTTCCAGGAAGTGGGCTTCAAGCTCTCGGAGATGCTCACCATGCTCCAGGCCAGCGAGCTTCTGGCCTTTCGGGCCGCGTGGCTGGCGGAAAAGGGCGACAAGGCCACGGCGGACGTGCTCCTGTGCGCCAAGGTGTTCGTGGCCGAGTGCGCCGAGAAGGTGACCGGCGAAGCCCTCCGGATTCTCTCCGGCGCGGGCTGGACCGGGACCGGCCCGGCCCAGGGAGCCTTTCGGAACGCCAAGTGGTCCCAGATCGCCGGAACCTCCACGGAGATCGCCCGGGTGAAGATCGGCGACAGCGCCCTGGGGTACAAATAACTCCCTATCAGCGGACCGGAACGGCTCTTATGTCCAACACGAAAAAAAGTCAGGTGCAGTCCAAGAGCGCCCTGCGCCGCCAGAGGGAGCGGGAGCTTCGGTACCAGACCATCCTCTCGGCGGCGGAAAAGCTTTTCTCCTCCGAGGGGTACCACGGGGCCAGCATGGAGCGCCTGGCTGAAATGTCCGAGGTCTCCGTGGGCACGGTGTACTTCTATTTCAAGAACAAGGAGGACCTGCTCCTCCACCTCCTGAACCAGATCGCTTACGCCCTCCGGGAACTGGTGGGCTCGGAGTTCCGCCGGGCCGACGCCACCCTGGAGGGTTTCAAGAAGGCGGGTGCGGCTTTTTTCAAGGAGTTCTGCCCCCGGCACCCGGAAAAGCTCGCCATCATCTTCCGGGAGTCCGTGGGCCAGTCCGTCCATGTGGAAGAGCACCGGAAGAAGATTTTCGACAAGTTCATCGCCGATGTCCAGGGGGCGCTGAACCGGCTGGCGGACAGGATGGGCGTTTCGTACAGGAGCCCCCACTCCGCCGAGATTCTGGCCGTGTCCATAGTGGGCATGTACGAACGGCTGGCCTACCACTACCTCATCTGGCGAAACAGTTGCACGGACCTGGACGCCATCGCGGAGGACGCCCTGACCTTCATCGAGGGAGGGGTGCAAAACCTCTGGACCCGTTGATGCATGGCCGCATTTGAGGGGGGAACAGAAACCCCGGTTTCCCTGTTTTTTTCAAACGATTTCAATGGATGCAATTCGGTAGCCATGCTGCTCAAAGGCGCGCTTCACGTGCACACCACCTGTTCGGACGGGGAAATGTCCATCTACGAGGTGGTGCGGGCCCACGAGGCCATGGGTTTTGATTTTATCGCCCTCACGGACCACGACTTCCTGCTTCGGCCGGAATGCTACGAGGAGGTCCGCAGCCTGTCCACGGACCTCCTGATCCTGCGGGGCGTGGAGATGACCGTGTTCGCCCGGGGCTACGTGCATATAAACCGCATCGAGGGAAACGAAGACGTGCTCCACGTGTTCAACCACCCCGATGAGCTGGGGCTCCCGGTAAAAAAGGCCGTGAAGCGCATCCTGGAGGTGGCGGACCGCATCCCCCTGGATGCCGTGGAGATCACCACCAAGGGGTTCCACACCCCGGAGTTCGAGGTGGACGCCCTGCCGTTCTCCAAGGTGGCCACGGACGACTCCCACACCCGGCACATGATCGGCCGGGCCTGGGTGGAGCTGGAATGCAAAAAGGACCCGGACTCCATCATCCGGAGCATCCGGTTCGGGGATTTTTGGAACTGTTTCGCTTAAGTAAAAAAGATTAACGCAGATTGCGCAGATTGTTAAAAATGATTTTCGCAGAAAATTATTAAAAGTTCATCTGTGTTATCTGCTTTTTTTGAATCTGCGTAATCTGCGTTAGTTTTTTTTATAACAAATGGTGCCGGGGAGGCGTTGGAACCCCCGGCCGACACCATCATCCTGCCAAGGAGGAGAAGCCATGAAACGTGTGGGTATTTGTGCCGTGGCACAGACCACCTACGAGCGGAACAAGTGGCACCAGCGGTTCCAGGGCATGGCCCTGGAGGTGCTGGAACAGCTTCTTGCCGCCACCGGCCTGGACTTTTCCGAGGATGGGGGGATCAACACCACCGTCAGCTGTTCGGACGACGTGTTCGATGCCCGGACCATCTCGGACAACGCCATGACCGATGTGCTGGGGGCCCATTTCCGGTGCGAGGAAAAGGTGGCCCAGGAGGGGCTCCAGGCCGTGTACTACGCTGCGGCCACCATTCTTTCCGGCCACACGGACGTGGTGCTGGTCATGGGGCATGCCAAGGAGTCCCAGTCCGCCAGCCGCAACATGATCACCCACCTGGCCTTTGACCCCTACTACACCCGCCCGGTTGGCCTGGATTTTCTGGCTGCGGCCGGCCTCCAGGCCCGGGCCTACGGCCTGCGGTCCAAAATCAGCGAGGAGCAGCTCGCCAGGATCGTGGTGCGGGCTCGGGAGAACGCGGCGAAAAACGACCGCATCCAGGATCTCGCCCAGGTGACGGCCGAGGAGGTCATGGCTTCCGAGCTTCTGGCCGATCCCATCCGGGATCTCCACACCTACCCCGTGTCCGACGGCTGCGTGGGCATGATCCTGGCCAGCGAGGAGCGGGCGAAAACGCTCACGGACAATCCCGTGTGGATCACCGGTACGGGCAACTGCATCGACTCGTTCTTCCTGGGCGACCGGGACTACGCAGGCAACTTCCCCCTGCAAAAGGCCGCCGAGCGGGCCTACAAGAGAGCGGGAATCACGGACCCGGCCAAGGCCTTTGACGTGGCGGAGATCTCGGACCAGTACGCCTACCAGCTTCCCATGTGGGCCGAGGGCCTTTCGCTTTGCCCGGAAAATGCGGGCCCGGCCTATATGGACGCCCTGGGCAAAAACCACGGGCCTGCGGTGAACCCCTCGGGCGGCATGCTGGCGGGCAATCCCCTGCTTTTGGGAGGGCTCGTCCGGGCTGCGGAATGCGCGCTCCAGCTGAAAGGCGAGGCGGGCGGCCGCCAGGTTCCGGACGCCAAGCGGGCTTTGGCCCACGGCGTCATGGGGCCTGCGGGGCAGTTCCATTCCGTGATGGTTCTCGAAAGGGATTAGGAGGCAACCATGAAAAAGAACCGCAACGTCGGCATTGTCGGAGTGGGACAGAGCGTCTACTCCTCCCATCGGGAGGAGGTGAACCAGCCGGAGATGATCCACGAGGCCGTGGTCGAGGCTCTGGAGCACGCAGGCATCACCATGGACGATGTGGATTGCGTGGTCCACGGCAATATGGAGCTCTTTGAGATGGTGCACCAGCCGGACCTTTGGCACGTTCTGGGCACCGGTGCCTGGGGCAAGGAGACCCTCCGGGTCACCACGGGCGGCACCACGGGCGCGACGCTCGCCTGCGCCGCAGACAACCTGGTGGCCTCCGGGCTTCACGACGTGGTGATGGCCATTGGTTTCGAGAAGCTCCAGGAAGGCCACACCACGGGCGGCATCACCAATATGGCCGATCCCCTCTGGGCCCGCCAGCTCCAGACCGGCGCGCTCACGGGAATGACCGCCGCGGACATGATCACGGAGTTCGGCGAGGAACGAGCCAAGAAGGCGTCCATGATCTATCGCATCATCATGGACGAGCACGCCATGCTGAACAAGAAGGCCCATCGCCGCCTGGGGCTCACCATGGACCAGGGCGACGATCTGGCCAAGACCTCCCCGGCCCTGGTGGGCGAGCTCCGCATGATCCATATGTGCTCCCAGAGCGACGGGGCCTGCGTCATGATCTTCGCCAGCGAGGAAAAGGCCAAGGAGATCCGGAAAGGACGCCGCATCGCCTGGTTCAAGGACCATATCACGGCCCACCGGGAGGAGATGTTCGTGTTGTTCGGAGACGCTCCGGTCTTCACCACCCACCGCTACGCGGCCCAGAAGCTCTTCGAGAGAAACGGCATCAAGGATCCCGTGGAGGAAATCGACGTGTTCGAGATGTACGACCCCTCCTCCTGGTGGGGCTCGGACTGGCTGCGGGAATTCCTTCTCTTTGATGGCGACGAGGCTCTGAAGCTCATCGAGAACGAGGAGATCCGCATCACGGGCAAGTTCCCGGTGAATCCCTCGGGTGGAGTCATCGCCTCCAACCCCATCGGAGCCACGGCCATGGTCCGAGTGGCCGAAGCCGCCCTCCAGGTCATGGGGGAGGCCGGGGATCATCAGATCCCCAAGGATGTCCATCAGGCGCTGGCCTCGGGATTCGGCGGCACCCTGTGGACCGTACTCATGCTCCTCACCGACGAGCCGCCCCACTAGCACGGCGGCCCGGGGGATAAACTTTCGCCTACAACCCCAAGATCATGCAGGGAGGCACCATGAACCTCGGAAACTTCTTGGACGAAAAAGTATCCAAGTACGGGGATTCGCCGTTTCTCCAGTTCTACGACACCACCGTGACCTACGCCGACTTCGGCCGTAAGGTGAACATTCTTGCCAACGCCCTGAAAAAACAGGGGTTTAGCAAGGGCGACTTCATTCACGTGCTGGTGCAGAACAGCCCCGAAACCCTCATGGCCTACTTCGCCATCATGAAGATCGGCGCGGTGGCCGGACCCATCAACGGCTGGTGGAAAGCCCCGGAGGTGAAATACCTCTTGAACGACTCCCAGGGGCCGGGCCTCCTCATCGAGGACCAGTATCTGCCCATCCTGAAGGAGATCCAGGCCGACTGCCCGTATCTGAAGACCATCATCGAGGTGGGGGACAATCCGGACCCGGCCCACCTGAGCTTTGCGAGCCTGCTCAACGAGAACGAGGACGACAGCCCGGTGGCCTGCCAGGCCGACTCCGATGACACGGCCTACATCTTCTACACCTCGGGCACCACGGGAAACCCCAAGGGCGTGCTCCTCAGCCACAGGAACGTGCTGGCCGATGTCAAAGGCACGGTGGAGGCCATGGCCCAGGAAGAGAAGATGTGCGTCCTGGTCTTTTTGCCTCTCTTCCACGTGAACGCCATGCTTACCCTCTCTTTTTCCATCGCCCTGGGCCACCAGGTGGTGCTCCGCAGGACCTTTTCCGCCTCGGAGTTTTGGGAGGTGGTGGACAAGTACAAGGTCAATTTCTGGTCTGCGGTTCCCACCGTGTACCAGATCCTGCTCAAGGACCCGGGCCGCCAGCAATACGACCTGTCGTCGCTGCAGTTCGGCATCTGCGGGGCCGCGCCCCTCACCGCCGAAACCATGACCCAGTTCCAGGACACCTTCGGCATTCCCATCATCGAGGGCTACGGCCTCACTGAGGCCACCTGCGTGTCCACCATCAACCCCCGGGACGGCGTGCGCAAGATCGGGTCCATCGGCCTGCCACTCCCCGGCCAGGACGTGAAGATTCTGGACGAGGACGGCAACGAGGCTCCCCGGGGCGGGCGCGGGGAGATCTGCATCGGCGGCGATGTGGTCATGAAGGGCTATTACAACCGCCCCGAGGCCACGGCCGAGACCATCGTCAACGGCTATCTCCACACCGGCGACGTGGGGATCATGGACGAGGACGGCTACATCTTCATCGTGGACCGCATCAAGGACATGATCATCCGGGGTGGTGAGAACATCTACCCCAAGGAGATCGACAACTTCCTGGCCGGGCATCCCAAGATCAGCGAGGCCGCCACAGTGGGCGTGCCGGACCCGGTCATGGGCGAGGAGGTGAAGGTTTACGTCATCCCGTCGGATGACTCCCTCACCGAGGCGGAAGTCATCGAGTTCTGCAAGAAGAACCTGGCGTCCTTCAAGGTGCCCAAACACGTGGAGATCCTCACGGACGAGGACTTCCCCCGGAGCCCCATCGGCAAGGTGCTGAAAAAGACCCTGCGCGATTGGGCCAAGGAAGGCCCCCGGCCCAAGGGGCCCACGGGTCCGCTGGTCACCCCGGACATGATCTTCCAATCCATGCCCAACCGGGTGAACCCCGACGGCGTGGCCGGGATCACCGCCAACCTGGGCTATGCGCTGGCAGGCGAGGGCGGCGGCGAGTGGACCGTGTCCGTGCATGACGGCAAGGTGGAGATTCTGACCGGCCTCAAGGACCCGGCTGTGACCACCACGGTGGCGGCCAGGGATTTCGTGGATATCACCCTGGGCAAGCTGGACGGCATGAGCGCGTTCACCTCCGGCCGCCTGAAGGTGGATGGCGACTTCGGCGTTCTTACCA
>JAHJUF010000429.1 GCA_018829095.1 Pseudomonadota bacterium
ACGGTCATAGGCGTGATGCGGGCGTTGAACCGGCCCCAAGCCCCTCCCACCCGGACGCTGGTCTCGTCCGCCCCCGCAAACGGCGTGACAGCCGTGACCACCGCCCAGCTCGCTGCCGTGGAGGCCACCATGGCGGGAATGTACACCAGGAACTTGTAAGGCTGATAAAAGGCGTGGCGAAGCTTGTTCATGTCCATCCCCCCCCTGCCCGGCAGGCCCCCGCCCCCCAAGCCAACGGCTATGGCTATGGCTAATAACCATCCTGTTTTTCAGACTTTGGCCCGGTTCCCGGGAACCGGATGAGTCAAAAAAAGACAAGAAGCTGAAGCTGAAGCTGAAAGTAAAAGTAAAAGTAAAAGTAAAAAGAAATCCCCCCTGCCCCCCTTTTACAAAGGGGGGTTCTGCTTCTTTTTCAAAGGGGGCTCTGCTTCAACCGCTTCCCTGTAAAGCCCGGCCTGGAGGCCAGGTACGCAAAAACCGGATGAATCCTACTTCACCAGCATCACCGGGCATTGGGCCAGGATGCCCACCTTGTAGGAGATGGTGCCCCATCCTCCGGCCGTATCCTGGGGCTCCACCTTGTGGGAGTTCAAAACGATGAGGTCCGCGCCCATTTCCTGGGCCGCCCGCAGGATCTCCTGGGCCCGGTTGCCGTAGGAGATCTTCTGGATGATCTCCACCCGGGAGTCCCTGACGGGCGCGGTCATTTCGTCCATGCCGGCATGGGCGCGCTCCTCCAGGCGGGCGTAGAAGTCCTTGATCTCCTCAAAAGGCGTGTCCGCCAGGGTCTCGATGACGTGGAGCAGGCTCACGGTCCCGGTGCCCGGCGTGGCCATGCGCAACGCGATGGCCAGGGCCCGGCGGCTTCTTTGGGCAAGGTCCGTGGGAACCAGGATATTTTCGAACATGGCGCTCTCCTTGACCCGGACAAGCCGGGCCCTCATCCGGCGTTTTGCACCAATCCGCCCCGCCTTTCAACCCGAATCCCCATCCAGGCGGGGGTGTGGCCCCAAATTGGTACCTGCAACTCATACCTACTGGTGCTCGAATTCGAGGTCCTTGTGCAGGAGCCCGGGAAACATCCGCTCCAGGTCCCCCGGACTCCGGGCGTCCCGGACCCGGTCCGCGAAGTCCGGTATTTTCCTGTCCGACGCCACCAGGGCCAGGATCTCGGTTCCCGTGTTTTCATCCAGGGTGAACCAGCCGGAAGTGGGGATGGCATAGGACTCGCCGCCGGTGATGAGGCCCTGGAAAAGGGCCCGGGCCGGGCTGTTCGCCGGGATGAAGACGATGTACACCCAGGCGTCCGTGGGAACGCCGAACCGCAGCCGGAAGTTGTCCCCGGACGCCAACTCCCCGCCGGGCGGGAGTTGGAAGGCGGGCCCGCCCCCGGTCACCCGGGCATCTACGAACAGATCCACGCTCCGGGGAATCTCCAGAGGCTCCATGGGTGCTCCGCCCGGGTCCGGCCCCGGTACCGGGCCCACGGCCACCTGGCCCTGGCGGGCCGGGCCCTCCACGGAGGAAAGTCCGAAAGGATCGGCCCGGAGGACCAGAAGGAGAACCAGAACCAGGACCGCCGCCGCCGAGAGGCCCGCAGCAGCGCGGGCCGCCGGGGAAAGGCGCCGGGGGGGCGTCACGGCTCCGGCCGGTCCTGAAGTCGGCTCCGCGCTCCGGGCCGCCGCCCCCAGCCATGCCGGGGGCTTTTCCATGGGGAGGTCTAGGACCCTGTGGGCGGCCAGGCGGATGTCCCCGGCCAGGTTCCGGCAATAGGCGCATTCCGCCAGGTGTCCCCGGGCCTCCCGCATTTCGGAGGGCGGGAGGCCGTCCGTGGCGTAGAGGATGGTCCGGGCCCGGTGGGGGCATCCGGCCGGTGCGGCCTTTTCCTCTTCCTGAAAGGCCGTTTCCAGGAACCGGACCCGGTCCCCGGGAAGTTCCGGCACGGGGAGGCTCGCCTCGTCAGGCAGAATGGTGAGCCACCAGCGGTCCAGGCCGTACTCCCTTTCCCGGATCACGGGCAGAAACCGGGCCACGGCGTGCATACTCCCGAATTTTTTGGAAAATGCTTTTCCCAGTATCCCGGCCTCGGCTGCGAAGTCTCCTCCGGGCAGGCGGTCGGCCGGGGGCCGGGCCATCTCCTCGGCAGCCAGGGACAGGCGGTTGAAACGCAGAAGAAAATCGTGGGAGACCTCGGCCAACTCCTCCCGGGCCCAGGAGGCGTGTTCCATGAGGCGCTCGTCCTGGGCAGCCCGCTCCACCCCGCCAAGGCCCATCCCCAGGGCCCGGGCCCGGAGGACCAGTTTTTCGGCGGCAACATGGATCAGGGCCCCGGGCCCCTGGTCCACCTGTTCCCCCAGGGTCTTTTCCGCCCGTTGCCACACGGACCGGAGTTGGTCCGCCCAGGGCCGGTAGGCATCCGGCACCCTGGACAGCGCCTCCAGGGCCCGCCGGGTCCTGGCCCGGGCCGCCAGGACCATCTCCAGGAGATAGCCGGGATCGTATCCAGGAGGCGGGTCCTTCAGAGCCCGGACGCCCCAGAGGTACGCGCTGGCGTCCTCCACGGCCTGGTCGAACCACTGTTCCAGGATCCTGTCCCGTTGTTCCGCCACAGGGGTCACCATGTCTCCCAGTCGTCCAGATACTTGCGCCAGGTCTGGGCCCCGCCCTTGTAGGGCTTCCGGTCGGGACGCCCCGGCTTTTTTGCTTCAGCCGCAGCCTCGCCTTCCGGGGCCAGGGGCTCGCTGGCCTGGTCCACGCCCCAGGCAACGTCCGAGCAGAGCTGGATGTTCCTGCTCCGGGCCTCGTTCTTGATCTTGTCCAGCTGGATGTCCCGCATCTCGGTGAAGGAGACCCCTGAGCCTGCGTAGCAGGTGGAGAGGTTGTAGATTCCCTCCCTCCAGGCCACGGCCTTGACCACCACAGGCCGGTCGGGCATGGCGCAGAAGATCTCAGCAGCCTCATGGTCGGAAAAGAAATAGGAATACCGGGGGGCCTGGCCGCTTTCCTTGAGAAAGTTTTCCACCAGTTCCAGGTACTT
This sequence comes from Pseudomonadota bacterium, assembly GCA_018829095.1. Classification (GTDB taxonomy): domain Bacteria; phylum Desulfobacterota; class Desulfobacteria; order Desulfobacterales; family Desulfatibacillaceae; genus JAHJUF01. The sequence continues at coordinate 3,038 of JAHJUF010000429.1, forward strand.
GTCCTCCATTTTGGCCACGATCCGACCACAGGAGAGGAACAGCCGGCACCGGGAAGTGCTCCCCTGGCAGGGAGGCGTGGCCAGACCCTGGGAAAAATAGGGGCAGCCCAGGTCCTGGAGTTCGCGGATGGCCTGGGTCACCATGGTGTGGACCTCCCCGCCCAGGGCCTTCCAGGTGGTATCCGTTTCCGTGAGGTTGGTGAAGTGCTTCACCGCATGGCTGCGGAGCTTTTCCTGCTTCCGGAACAGGACCACTAGCAGCCGGTCCCCCCGGGCCTGGGTTCCAGCCGGTCCTGCACCGTGGAGTTCAATCTCCCGGTATCTTTCGTGGTCCTTGGTCATTTCGACCCGCCCGGCCTGGATTCCCCGGCCGTCTCCAGGCAACGGTCCAGGAGGATGGAAAACTTGGCCCAGGCCCCGGTGCCCGGCCTGTTGAAGCGCTCCTCCATCTCCCGGGCCCGGCCTTGGACCTCTGCCTCCGGGGCGCCGGGGGAAAGCTCCCGCCGGGCCGATTCCCCAAAGGACAGCCCCAGGAGCCGCCCCCGCACCAGGGCCGCGTCCTCGGGCCAGGTCTCGGCCAGCAGCACCAGGGCCCGGGAGGCGGCCCGGACCAGGGCCCGGTCCCCGCCCTCCATGGCGGTTCCGCCGCCGTAAAGGCGCTCAAGGACCTCGGGGTCCTCTTCCCGCGATTCCCGCTCCGGCCGCCGGATTTGGGCCGCCCAGCCCTCGGCCTCTTCCAGGAGGAACACGGAAAGGGGCACGGTCCCGTCGTACCGGGCCAGGGACTTTTTCGAAAACAGACTGGTCCAGAACTCCCGGGCCGGGTCCCCAGGCCCAACGGCCGGAAGCCGCCGGGCCAGGAACGCCGCCACCCGAAGGCCGTGGGCGGCGTACAGGTCCCGGGCGGCACGGGTCCGCCGCCCGTCGTCCGGGTCCACGGCGGCCCTGGCCAGCTCCAGGTCCGTACGGAGTGTGGGGGTTTCCGTCAAAAGCTTCCCATCTGATCCCGAACCGGTCCAGGGATGGATCCATGGTCAGCGCCCGGCCCCAAGCGGCCGTTCACCGTACCCAATATGGGACAAACTTGTGCGGGTGTCAAAACAGAGAGAGGATTGGCCGAACTTTTCCAGGCCGGACGACGCCGGGCCGCCTTCATGGAGAGTCCTCAGAAAAAATTGTGAGGATTGCGAAAAGCGGACGACGTGGACGCCGTATTCACGACCTGCGCCCCACCTGCGTTGCGATCATGCGCATGGCCCACCAGAGTCCGGCTTATTTGCAGAAACCGTTGGGGCATAGCCCCTACAAAACCACCGTGGCTGTTTATGGGCATCGGATCAGTGGACAGGGAAGGCGCGGCCTTGAGGAAGCCTTTAAAGGCGAAGCGCAACTTGTACGAAAAACGCACACAAACGGACACGAAAAAGGGGCGACCCCGGTAACTTACCGGAATCGCCCCTTTTGCTGAAAATGGTGCCGAAGGGGAGACTCGAACTCCCACCCGCATGCACGGACTAGACCCTGAACCTAGCGCGTCTACCAGTTCCGCCACTTCGGCCCGAAAAAGGTTGCTTTTGCTTTCGGGATGCACTACCTAACCGCTTTTGATCAGGCTGTCAAGAACTATTAGAGAACCAATGACCATGCGCGTTTTCGACCATCTGGACCAGATCATTGAGCCTTTTTTCAACGCCGCCATCACCATCGGCAACTTCGACGGCGTGCACGTGGGGCACCAGGCCCTTTTCTCCCGGGTCATCGAAAAGGCCCGGGCCATGAACGGCGTGGCCGCGGCCATGACCTTCGACCCCCATCCCCTGCGGGTCCTCCGGGACTCCAACCGCCCGCCGCTCATCACCCTCCACGAGCAAAAAGTGGAACTCATCGAGGCCTGCGGCCTGGACGTCCTGATCTCCCTGCCCTTCACCCGGGAGTTTTCCGCCACCCGGGCCCGGGACTTCGTGGAACAGGTCCTGGTCCGGCACCTGGGGGTCAAGGCCCTGGTGGTTGGGCCGGACTACAGCTTCGGTCGGGGCCGGGAGGGCAACGTGGATTCCCTGGGTCGCATGGCCGAGGAGATGGATTTCGAACTGGTGGTGGTGCCCTGGGTGGAGATTTCCGATCCCCAGGGGGAACGCATCTCCTCCACCCGCATCCGGGAGCTGGTGGCCGAGGGCCGGGCGGGGGAAGCCCGGAGGCTCCTGGGCCGGTTCTATCAGGTCCGGGGCGAGGTGGAAAAGGGGCGGGACCGGGGCGGCAAGCTCCTGGGATTTCCCACGGCCAATATCCGCCTGTCCGATGAGCTCTGCCCCAAGGGCGGGGTCTATGCCGTGACGGTGAAGATCGGGGACGAACTTCACCAGGGCGTGGCCAACATCGGGTACAGCCCCACTTTTGACGACCACGAGTTCACCGTGGAAGTCCACATCCTGGATTTTTCCGGCGACCTTTATGGCAAAAAAATCAAAGTCAACTTCGTGAAACGTCTTCGGGGCGAAAGAAAATTCGACGGCATCGCCTCCCTCATCGCCCAGATCCAAAAAGACGTGGAAGAGGCCCGGGGAATCCTGGCCTTTGCCTGATCCCCCTGGAAGGACATCCATGAAACGCGGGAAAATAGGCTTATCCCTTGCCGTGGGGGCGGCCATCTCCGCGGTTGCCCTCTACTTCACCTTCCGCCGCATCCCCTTTGGCGACATCTGGTCGTACATGGGCACCATCCGGTACGCCTGGGCCTTCCCGGCAGCCTTGGTCATCATGGCCAGCTTCGGCGTGCGGGTAATCCGGTGGCAGCTCATCCTGGGCCCCATGCTCCCCACGAAATTCTGGGAGGCCTATCACCCCACCATGATCGGGTTTGGCGCCAACTGCATCCTCCCCGGCCGGGTGGGGGAGTTCGCCCGGCCCACCATCCTGGCCAGGGAGCGGGGGGCGTCCTTCTTCGGCCTCTTCGCCACCGTGGCCGCCGAGCGGGTCTTCGACCTGATCAGCCTCCTGGTCCTCCTGGCCGCCGTGGCCATGACCGTGCCCATCGACCCGGACTTCCAGCAGACCTTCGGCTCCTACACCCTGAACAAGGAAACCCTGTCGGCCGTCTCCCTGGGCATGGTGCGCCTGGTGCTGGTGGTGCTTTTGGGCATGATCCTGGTGAGTGTGGGCAAAACCCGGAACCTCATGGCCCGGGCCATCATCAAAAGCCCGGAGTTCATTTTTTTCCTTTCCCCGGCCGCCCGGGACAAGGTATGCAAAAAGGCGTGCGAGCCCGCCGTGGCTCTCATGGAGCGCATCGCCCAGGGTTTCGACATGGTGAGGAGCCCGGCCCGCATCGCCCTTTGCCTGTTTTTGTCCTTTGTGGTGTGGGGACTTCTGGGGCTTTCGTGGTGGATCATGGCCCAGGGCTGCCCCGGGGTGGAGCTGTCCTTTTTTCAGCTCACGGCGGCCATGGTCATCGTGTGCTTTTTCATCTCCCTGCCTTCGGTGCCCGGCTTCTGGGGCCTGTGGGAGGCGGGGGGCATTTTCGCCCTGTCCCTTTTCGGAGTGGCCGCAAGCCAGGCCGCCGGGTTCACCCTGGTGAACCACGTCCTCCAGACCTTGCCGGTTATGGTCATGGGAGGTATAAGCGCGGTGATCAAGGGCGTGAACCTGTGGAGCCTGGCGGGGAGCCGGGAGGAGGCCGGGGAAGGGGATGGCTGAGGCGGCCCGGCAGGGCCTGCCCGTCGTCCGCTGTTGCCCGGAAAACGAGAACGCGGGACGAGTCCCCCGGGACGCTCCCCTTCAATAGAGAGAGGTGTGGAAGTGGCGATTCTGGAGATCATCACCTATCCGGACCCGCTCCTGGCCAAACCGTGCCGGGAGGTGACCGAGTTGGACGAGGACCTGGCCCGGCTGGTGCGGGACATGGGAGAGACCCTTTACGCCAAGTCCGGCCTGGGCCTGGCTGCGGTCCAGGTGGGGGATGACCGGCGGGTCCTGGTGTACGACGTTTCCGAGGAGCGGGACGGCTCGGAAATGGGAGTCCTGGTCAACCCCCGCATCGTGGCCACAGAGGGCCAGGTGGTGAGCGAGAACGAGGGCTGCCTTTCCGTGCCGGAGTATCGGGCGGACGTGAACCGGTATGAACAGGTCCGGGTGGAGGGCCTGGACCCGGAGGGCCGCCCCGTTTGCCTGGACGCCGATGACCTTCTGGCCATCGTGCTCCAGCATGAGATAGACCACCTGGAAGGCGTCCTGTTCATCGACCGCATCAGCAGCCTCAAAAGGGAACTGTACAAGCGGCGGGTGAAAAAGCGCCTGAAGCGGGAGGAAGAGGAGGCGTGACCCGGGTTTTTTGCTTTTTTTCAGGTACATACAAGGAACCCCCAATCCAGGCCCCCATCCCATGCGCGTGATCTTTTTCGGCACCCCCGAGTTTGCTGTCCCCTCCCTCGCGGAACTCCTGGAACGGGGTTTTGAGGTCCCCCTGGTGGTGACCCAGCCGGACCGGCCCAAAGGGCGGGGCAAGCAGCTGGCCAAGAGTCCGGTGAAGCTGGCGGCCGAAGCCCGGGGCATCCCCGTGGCTGATCCGCCCTCCGCCCGGGACCCGGAACTGGCCGCCCGGGTGAGGGATCTCTCCCCGGACGCCCTGGCGGTCACAGCCTACGGCGGCATCCTGCCCGCCGCCCTTCTGGACATCCCCTCCCTGGGAGCCCTGAACGTCCACCCTTCCCTGCTGCCCGCTTTCCGGGGCCCGGCCCCCATCCAGCGGGCCGTGCTCTCGGACGCGGAAACCACGGGCGTCACCATCATGCGCCTGGACCAGGGCATGGACACCGGGGACATCCTCCTGACCCGGGAGGTCCCCCTTTTGCCGGACGACACCTCCGGGACCCTTTCCACCCGTCTGGCGGTTCTGGGGGCCTGGATGCTGGCCGAGGCCCTTGTCGCCCTATCCCAGGGAGAAATCACCCCTGTTCCCCAGGACCACGCCCGGGCCACCTACGCCCCGGCCCTGGCCAAGGCCGAAGGCCGCATGGACTGGACCCAAAGCGCGGCCCGGCTGGAACGTTTCGTCCGGGGCATGGACCCCTGGCCCGGGGCCTTCACCAGCCTTTCCGGCAAACGGCTGAAGATTTTCTCCGCCCGGGTTGGGGATGGCGGGATCGGGGAGCCGGGCCAGGTTCTGGCCTCGGAGCCCGGTACCCTGGCCGTGGCCACGGGGGATGGCATCCTTTTTGTGGAGGAACTCCAGGGAGCCTCGGGCAAGCGCCTGACCGCAGCGGACTTCCTCCGGGGAAGCCCCACGCCTCCGGGAACCCTCCTGGGCCGGGAGGACGAATCTTGAGCCCCCGCGACCCGGCCCGCCGGACTGATCCCCTGGTTGCCGCCATGGAGATTCTGGAGCGTTTTTCCATGG
>JAHJUF010000430.1 GCA_018829095.1 Pseudomonadota bacterium
CATGAACAGGACAAGGGTCCTTCCGGGCGTTCGGAGAAGATCCAGGAGGTTCGTGAGGTACCCGGCCTTGACCGGCGACAGGACGAAATTTTCCATGTGCGGCCGGACGATGCTCCGGGGCTGGTACTTGGGGTCCAGGGCCACCCTGGCGGCCAGGGCCGGGTCCTGGTGGTACAGGGGCCTGGGCATGGCCTGGAGGTATGGCGGGGCCGCGAGGTTTCCTAGTACTGTGAGCCAGGTGTCCAGGGGCCGCTTTTCCGGGAGGCCCAGAAGATGACGGGACACTAGACGGGCGCGGTCCCGGAGATTTTTCACCCTCCATTTTTCCCGGAGGGTGGCCAGACGGTCGAATTGCAGCCCCCAGCGTCCCGGCTCGTTTTGGTTGAACATCCAGGGCTCCACACCGATGACCACCAGCCCGGGCCCGGAAACGAGCACCGGGGCCTTTCTGCACAGGGCCAGGGCCTCCCAGGGCGTCCCCGACTCAGAGGCCAGGTTCCAGACGGTTTCCGGGTCAAACCCCGCCAGCCCGGCGAAGAGCTCCGGGTCAAGGCCTGCCTGGATGCGGGAGCTGCCGAAGAACACGGCCCGGGGTGTTTTCCGGGAAGGGTTTTCCAGGAACCGCAACTGATCGCTGAGGGGATGGGGAGGCGGCATGGCCTGGAGGGCCCCGGAAAGGGGGGCCAGGGCCAGGCGCAGGGCAAGGACCAGGGCCATGGCCAGAAGCATGGCGGCCGTGGGCGCGGGAAAGCCCTTCAGCGTGTCAAAACTGAAAATAGAGGAAAGGCTTTTCATGGGTTTCGCCCAATATCAGTAACATCGCCATCATGAGGGCCAGGGCCATCCCCCGTTTCCATGCCGGAGAGGCCTCGGGGTACAGGGTCTCGCCCCCAGTTTTCGTGGTGCGGCCGTCCAGCAGGATCATGGCCCCCATGTAGAGGAGGAAGAACAGGATCATGGGAAGAAGAGGTCCGGAGGGAGTCAGTTTTCCCGCTGCCGGGATGAGGAGCCCCTGGAGGTACTGCCCGGCTTTGGCAAGGTTGTCGGCCCGGAAAAAGACCCACGCCAGGGTCACCATGTGGAAGGTGGCGATCCTGCCCAGAAAGGGGGGGAGCAAAGCCTTTCCCGGACCGGGCACCAGCCGGTCCAGAAGCCGCCGGCCCGCCAGCAGGGCCCCGTGCAGCCCTCCCCAGATCACGAAGGTCCAGGCCGGCCCGTGCCAGAGGCCGCAAAGGAGCATGGTGGCCATGAGGTTCCGGATCGTCCTTGCCTCGCCCTGCCGGTTCCCGCCAAGGGGGAAGTAAACGTAGTCTCTGAACCAGGTGGAAAGGGAAATGTGCCACCTTCGCCAGAAATCCCGGATGTCGGCGGCGAAATAGGGCGCCCGGAAGTTCACCATGAGTTCGATGCCGAACAGCCGGGAGACTCCCCGGGCGATGTCGCTGTATCCCGAGAAATCGCAATAGATCTGCACCGAGAACAGGCAGGCCCCGAAATAGAGTTCCAGGGCGCTCCGGTTCCAAGGGGCCTGGAAGCAATGGTCCACAAAGGGCGCCACCGAGTCCGCCAGCCCCACTTTTTTGAAGTATCCGAGAACCATGAGGGAAAGGCCGGAATAAAAGGCCTGGCGGGTGACCGTCCGATTCTTCATGATCTGGGGCAGGAGATGCCCGGCGCGTTCGATGGGCCCGGCCACCAGTTGGGGAAAATAGCTTACATACAGCGCATAGTCGTTGAAATTCCGGGTGGCCTTCTGCCTTCCCCGGTACACGTCCAGAGTGTAGCCCAGGGTCTGGAACGTGTAGAAGCTGATGCCCACGGGCAGGATGATATGGAGGACCGGGGCGGGCGGGTCCAGGCCCAGGGGGGCGAGGATGGCGGCTAGGGATTTCGCGAAGAAGTCGAAGTACTTGTAAAAACATAGAACGCCAAGATTCACCCCGAGGCTGGCGGCCAGGAGGAACTTTCGGTCCCTGGGGGAATCCGAGGCCTGAATCCGTTGGGCCACGAAAAAATCCACCACTGTGGACAGGAAGATGAGGGACAAAAACCGCCAGTCCCAGAACCCGTAGAAAATATAGCTGGCCACCAGGAGAAAGGCGTTTTGGGCCTTGCGGGAAAGGGAATAATAGACGGGCAGCACGGTGCAGAGAAAGACAAGGAACGTGAAGGAATTGAAAAGCAAGGCCCGCCTGATGTCCGCCCTGGCGGACGGGAGGATAGGGATTGGAGAGCCTGAAGGCTCAAGGTTTGCCCGGGATACGAAATGAGCGGTTATCTCAAAAAGTTTACGCCATCCCCAGTACCGGAGCAAGGGCGAATTCCCCCGGGGAAGCGGTCCCGGCCGGGCGGGGAAGGTTGATTTTCCAGCGGACTCTTGACAAAGACGGCTCTTTGTCATGAACATGGTACAATAGGACAACAGGAATTTTTTTTCTTTGGACCAGCCGCCCCTCCCCCCGGATTCCGGTTGGAAACCAGGGGGACTCGGGTTTTCCCTGACGCCAATCTTCGAGGAATCATGCACCTGCCCGGGAACCTGTTCCGCAACATTCCCGCCGACCTCCCGGAGGAGTTGTTCCAGACCCTGGCCCGGGGCCGGGACGTGCGCATCGAGCGCATCGTGTCCCGGGGCCATTCCTCTCCCGAGGGGTTCTGGTACGATCAGGACGAGAACGAGTGGGTGATCCTGCTGGCCGGGAGCGCGGGCATCCGTTTCGAGGTCGAAGAAGAGGCCATTCCCCTTTTTCCGGGGGACTGGCTGGACATCCCGGCCCGGGCCCGCCACCGGTTGGAGTGGACGGACGAGAGCAAGGAAACGGTCTGGCTGGCGGTGTACTACCAGAAGCCCTGACCCCGGCCGGAAGGGAGCCGTATGAAAAAGTCCGTGTTCCTCCTGGTTCTCCTCCTGGCCGCCTGGCCCGGCCGCGCGGCGGCCCCGGCCCAGGACGGCCTGCGCCTGGTCAAGGACTCCAAGGGCGTCCAGGTGTACACCCGCCCCGTGGAAGGGTCGGACCTACTGGAGTTCGTGGCCGTCACCGAAGTGGAAGCCCCCATGGCGGTCCTGGCCGAGGTCCTGAAGGACATCGAAAACTACCCCGCCTGGATGAGCAAATGCGAAAAGGCCACGGTCATCCAGGACCTGGGCGGGGGCTCCTTTTTGATTCACTATGTTCAGTCCATGCCCTGGCCCGTCACCAACCGGGACGTGGTGCTCCTGGCTGACACGCGGTTTCTGCCCGAGTCCGGGCGCATGGAGGTGACCCTTGCGGCCGCCCCGGACAGCGCGCCGCCGGACAAGGATTTCGTGCGCATGACCTCTTTTGCGGGGCATATGGAACTCACCTGGCTGAGCCGGAACCAGACCCGGGTCCGGTTCACCATGCGGGCCGACCCGGCCGGGAGCCTGCCCGCCAAGGCGGTGAACGCCGGGGCCCTGGATGTGCCCTACAAGACGCTTCTGGGTATGCGGGAGATGGCCGGAAAGGAAAAGTACATCCAGGCCGGGGCGGTCTCTCCGGTCCGGGGGCTTTTTGAGGCGGCGGCAAGGAAAGGGGCGGCGAGGTGATGGGCCTTTTCAAGGATTTTGTGAACCCCGGAAGACCCGGCATGAAGACAAGAACGATCCTGGCCGCGATTTTCGCCCTGTGCGTCCTGGCTCCGGGGGTTGCCCGGGCCGGGGAAGAGAGCGGGGCGGCGGCCGTGTGGAAGATCGGCACCCTGGCCCCCAAGGGCGCAGGCTGGGCCCGGCACGCCAATGAGTACATCATCCAGGAGACCATCCGGCAAACGGACGGCAAGATCCGGCCCCAGGTTTTCTGGGGCGGAGTGGCGGGGGATGACGAGGATTACCTGGAGCTCATGCGGGAAGGCAAGCTCCAGGGCGCGGGGCTTTCGGGCCAGGGCGCGGCCCTGGCCTGCCCGGAGTTCTCGGTGGTGGAACTGCCCTTCCTGTTCACCGGTTACCCGGAGGTGGACCTGGTGCGGAAGCGTTTTTTCGCCCGGTTCGACGCCCTGTTCGCAGCCTATGGCCTGAAGCTCCTGTATTGGCTGGACCAGGATTTCGACCAGATGTACTCGGCCAAAAGCCCCATGACCCGGCTGGAGGATTTTTCCGGAACCAGGTTCGTGCTGTGGTACGGCCCCCTGGAAGAGAACCTGTTCGAGGTCCTGGATGCGGAATGGACCGCCCTGAACGTTCCCGACAGCGCCCGGGCCCTGCGCTCCGGCGAAGCGGATTCCGTGGTGGGCCCGGCTCAATGGGTGCTGGCGGCCCAGCTGGGGCCCGTCATGCGTTACGTGAACCCCCAGCCGGTGCGCTACTCCCCGGTGGTCGTCGTCATCTGCCTGGACGCCTGGAAACGTATGCCCCAGCGTTACAAGGACATTCAGGAGAAGAACCGGGAGGGTACCCAGGAACGGTTCACGGCCGATGTTCGCCGGGACAACCAGAGGAGCCTGGACGCCCTTTTGGCCTATGGGGTGAAGGAGGCCCAATGGGAACCGGAGGAACTCGAGCGGTTCAGGGCCCGGGCCACGGCGGTTTACGGCCAGATGGCGAACATCCTCTACCCGGCCGAGCTCCTGGGTGAAATCCAGGGCCTCCTGGCCGCCCACCGCGCCGGAGCGGAAAAGGCGCCGGGACCCGGGGAAAACCCCCGCGCCCCCTTGCCCTGAGCCGGGGAGTCCTTATCCTGTCAAGCCGGGAACCTTTTCCCCCTTTGGGCGCAAAACCATGATGGAATCCTTCTGGCTCTGCTTTGTCCCCCTGTTCGTGGCCGTGGACCCGCCGGGCATCCTGCCCCTGTTCCTGGGGTTCACCTCGGAGCTTTCGCCCGCCCGGATCCGGAGGCTCATCGTGACCTCCGTGATCACCGCCTCGGCCGTGGCCTTCGGGTTCCTGGCCCTGGGAACGGCCATCCTGCGCCTCATGAACATCACGGTGGCGGATTTCATGGTGGCCGGCGGGCTGGTTCTCCTGGTCCTGTCCATCACGGACCTGGTGAACCCGGGCAAGGAACGGCGGTTCGTGGACCCGGACAGCCTGGGGGCTGTGCCCCTGGGGGTGCCCCTCATCACCGGCCCGGCGGTCCTCACCACCACCGTCCTCCTCCTGGGAGAACACGGCCTGGCCCCCACGGCCCTGGCCATCGCGGCCAACATGGCGCTCACCGCCCTGACTTTTTTCCTGTCCGGGCCCATCATCCGGGTCCTGGGCAAGACCGGCGTCCAGGTCATCTCCAAGATCGCCGCCCTTTTCCTGGCGGCCATCGCGGTCATGATGATCCGCCGGGGACTGACCCAGTGGGGGCTGTGACAAGGCTTCACTTCTCCATATAGAGCCGCCGGATCTTTTCCATCCTGCGCTTGTTCACCCCGAAGTCATACCAGCCGCTCCTGGCTGCAGACCGGAAGTGGACGTGGCCCGTCCCCGGCTCCGCGCAGAACTCCACATCGTCCGTGAACCCCACTGTGGAACGGAACGTGGCGTGGAGGTACTCGTCTGTCCGCTCCACGATTTCAGAGCCCTTCATGGACCCGATGACCGCCGCCAGCCGGGCTATGGCCTCGGCCGGGCCTTCCTCGGGCAGGGGCAGGGGCGCCAGATCCCCGGCCTGGGAGGACACGCAGTTGGGGGAGGAAGGGCAGGGTGCG
>JAHJUF010000431.1 GCA_018829095.1 Pseudomonadota bacterium
CCCTCATGGTCCCGTCATTCCGGCGAAGGCCGGAATCCAGTCCTGCCGGACGGTCCAGGCATTGTTCATCATGGCGATGGGTATTCCTGGATTCCGGCCTTCGCCGGAATGACGGGTGCGGCGTCCAAGCCCTCGGCCAGGAGAATTTCTTTCTCCCCCCCCCTTTTTTTTCAAAAAGCCCCATCCGAAGCCCGGATCTTGTCCGCCAGGCGGCGGTGTTCCACCAGGGACCACAGGGCGCGGACCGCCCGTTCCGGGCCGGGGTACACGGGCACGCCCAACTCGATGAGTCCCCGGCAGAAGCGCTCGGAGAGGTCCCGGAACGTGAAGCCCAGCGCCGGTTTTCCCGAGGCTTTCAGCACCCCGGCCACCTGCCTGGTCATGGCGTCCACCCACTCCAGGCTTTTTTCGGCAGCCTCCTCCTCCGAAAGCCCCATGCCCTTCAGGGGCCGGAGCGCCACCTGGTCCGGCACCAGCCAGTAGGAAAGGAGCATGTCCTTTTCCGGGTCCGAGAGGAGGATCTCCGGGAGCTTGTCGAAGTAGTCCTGGGGGTTCTTGGAAAAGGTCACGTCCACGGGGTTGTTCACGCTGGCCGTGTGGGGCACCAGGGGGGCGAGCTTTTCCAGGGTTTCGGGCGAAAGGGGCGTCACGGCAAGCCCGGCCCGGCCGCAGGCGTCGGCTGCGGCCGCCCCGGGGCCGCCGGAATGGGTGTGGATCACCACCCGGTCCCCCCCGGGCGGGGGCTGGGAGCCCAGGGCCCAGCAGAAATCGAAGAGCTCCGTGACGTTTCTCGCCCGGATCACCCCGGCCTGGCGGAAGAGGCCCGAGTAGAGACGGTCCGGCCCGGCCAGGGTGCCCGTATGGGACAGGGTGGCCCGGCGTCCGGCCTCGGAGCCCCCCACGTACAGGGCGCAGATGGGCTTTTTCAACGAGATTTCCCGGGCCAGGCGCACGAACTCCCGGCCCCGGGGGATGCCCTCCACGTACAGGCCGATGACCCGGGTGCGGGGGCAGGCCCCCAGGTATTCCAGGCAGTCCACCAGGTCCGTGTCCGCAGCGTTGCCCACGGAAAAGGCCGTGGAAAACCCCATGCCGTACATGGCCAGGTAGTCGAACATCTGGGTCACGAAGGAGCCGCTCTGGGAGGCGAGCCCCACGAAGCCGGGAATGGCGCGGCTGGGCATGAAGGTCGTGTTGAGTTTCTGGTGCGGGTTGGCCACGCCGATGCAGTTGGGGCCGATGAACCGGATGCCGTGGCAATGGGCGGCGGCCAGGAGTTCGGCCTCCAGGGCCGGGCCCTCGCCCCCCACCTCCCTGAACCCGGCGGTGACCACGATGACGTTTTTGATGCCCTTTTTGCCGCAGGCGTCCAGGGCCTGGACCGTGATCCGGGTGGGGAGCACCATGACCGCCAGGTCCGGGACCTCGGGGAGGTCCTCCACCCTGGCATAGGCGGCAAGCCCCTGGACGGTCTTCTCCCTGGGGTGCACGGGGTAAACCGGCCCGGGAAAGCCCATGTGCAGCAGGGAGCTCAAGATGGAGGTGCCCATGGAGGCGTAGTTGTTGGACCCGCCCAGAAAGGCGATGCTCCGGGGGTTCACGATGCGGTACAGGGGGCTTTGGGCAATGTTGTCGATCATTTCAGCACCACCAGGGCGTCTGCGGCGAAAAGCCGCCCGTTCTTGTCCGCGATGACAGGGTTCACGTCCACCTCCGCCACCCGGTCGCAGGAAAAGCCTATTTGGGAAAGGGCGGAGAGGCAGGTAAAAAGGTCGTCCTCGTTCACCGGGGCCATGCCCCGGAGCCCGGCGAAAATCTTTTTCCCCGCGAGTTCGGCCACCATGTCCCGGATCTCGTGGAGGTCCACGGGCGCGGCCCTAAAGGCCGTGTCCCCCAGGGCCTCGGCGAACACGCCCCCCAGGCCCAGCATGACGCAGGGGCCGAAATGGGGGTCCCGCACCAGGCCCATGGCCAGCTCCCGGCTGCCCGAGGCCATGCGCTCCACCAGCACCGCGCCCCCGGCAGCGGCGGCGACCCGGGAAAAAGCCTCCCGTACCCCGGCCTCGTCAGCCAGATGCAAGGCCACGGCGCCGGCCTCGGTCTTGTGGGCGAGCCCCGGGGCGCAGGCCTTCACAGCCACGGGAAAGCCCAGGGACCGGGCCGCGGCGGCAGCCTCGTCCGGAGTATGGGCCAGCGCCCCCGGCACCACGGGAAAGCCGTGGGCGGAGAGGAGCGCCTTGGCGTCGAATTCGGAAAGGGAGGCATCCCCCCTTTCCAGGGCGGCCGCGATGATATCGTCCATGGGTAAACCTTTTCCTCCGGCAAAAATCGGGCCGCCGCAGTGGGCTCGGATTTCTCCGGCCCGCTGCGGCGGCGAAGGGCTCGTTCGGCCCCAGTATGCATATCGTCCAGAAAAAACTACAATTCCAGGCTCTTCAAGGCCTCCAGCCCTTCCAAGAGGCTGTGAATCCTCTCCTCGCCCAGAGCCTTTTCCAGGCTTTGTTCCAGCTTTTCCACTTTTTCCAAAACCTGGGGGGCCATCTCCCGGGCCTGGGGGGTCAGGCTGATGACGTTCAGCCGGGCGTCGTCCGGGTTGACGGCCCGGGACACCAGGCCCATGGACTCCAGGCGCTTGATCATGGTGACGGCGGCGGCCTTGCCCACCCCTGCGCGTTTGGCGAACAGGCCCAGGCTCACCCCGTCCTCCTGCCAGAGCACCCCCAGGGCCATGACCTGCTGGGCCGTGAGCCCCAGGGCCGTGAGTTCCCGGTTGTACCAGGAGAGCATGTTCCGGGCCGCCTGGGTGGCCAGGAGACACAGGAAATACCGTGGCTGTGCGTTTTTTGTCTGC
>JAHJUF010000050.1 GCA_018829095.1 Pseudomonadota bacterium
AAGGACTGGTTCACGAAATCCTCCAAAATGGATCATGGCCCTGCCTGGCCGGATGCCCCGGACCGGGGACGAGGAGTGGGCCGGGAGGGAAGGCGGCGGACGATTTTCTCGCTCAGGAATCCAGGGGCTGCTCCGGAAGGGAGGAACGGGCCAGGAGCTTCCCGAGCATCTCCATGTTTTCCTCGGAAAGCCCCTCGAACTTCAAGCCGCAGCGGCGCATGGTGGGTTTTTCCACCTGACTACCGACTCCACACACTTCCTCGTCATGGATGATGCGGCAGGGCACCTTGAGCAGGTAAAAACTCTCTCCGGGAAGAAAAATATCGACCTCCACCTCTGCACCGATCCAACTGGCCGAATCCTCCCCGGCAGCGGGCAGGTACTGGAAGAGGAGACCCTGGAAGCTGATATTCCGGATCCTTCCCAGGAGGCCGTAATCCGGCCGCACGGCCGCGACGGTTTCCCGGGGCGGCATGTGGCGGGGATGGTTTCTCCGCTCGGCAAGGGCCATAAATTCTCTTTTCGGGTGAAGGGACGCCCGGAAAACGACAGATTCCTAGGCCGTGGTCATGGAATGCTCTCCCCCTGCATGATCCTGGCAAAGGGAAATGAACTCCTCCAGGGTGCGGGCATCTTCCCCTTCCAGCCGCTTGAACTGGATGGCGCAAAGACGGATGTTCAAGGTGGACGTGAAGAAGGACTCGCTGGAACGGGCCATCCGCTTGTCCCGGATCATGCAGCAGGGAAGCCTGCGCAGGGCCACCTTCCGGTCCGCGGTGAAGATGTCGATCTCTCCGTCGAAATCCCCCTGGAGAGGTTCGGAGAAGGCATCCAGCACGTACTCAAAAGCCAAACCCCCCTTGCTCACGTCCCGGATAACACCCACCTTCTCCGGGAGGCTGCGCAAGGCGGCGAAGCTCCCTTCAGGTGCCTGAAACCGGGAGAATTTTCTTCTTTCCCCCTCGCCATGCATGCTGGTTGCCACGTCCATTTTTCCCCCAAAAAATCTTTGTCGTTAGCTTTTGCCATTTTCCCGGAGCAAAAGCAAGGCTTCGGTCCCCTCACCAGGCCTGAAGGTCTGTTCCTTCCATGAGAGGCAGGCCCGCCTTTTCGATGACCTCCAACCCCTTTTCCATGGGGTCGAAGCGGAAGATCATCACCGCCCTGCCGCCCCGGGGGCTGGCATAGGCGTACATGTATTCGATGTTCACTCCAGCGTCGTCCATAAGGTCCAGGACGGCAAGCAGTCCGCCGGGACGGTCCTCCAACTCAACGGCCGCCACCTCGGTCCTGCGAACGGTGAACCCGTTGTCCTTGAGCACCGTCCTGGCTTTTTCAGGGTCATTGACGATGAGCCGCAACACCCCGAAATCCGAGGTGTCGGCCAGGGAAAGAGCCCGGATGTTGATGGACGCATCGGCCAAAATCCTGGCCATCTCGGCCAAGCGGCCCGCCTTGTTTTCCAGAAAAACGGAAATCTGTTCAGCCATCATGGAGGTCCTCCTTGAAAGCTCATTTTCCGTGGCCCGGCATGTGCGCTCGGTGCCTCCGGGTCAGAGGGCTTCAGGCATCCATTTCTGGTTTTCCGGGCCCATCTGGGTGGTCTCCTTCAACCGGACCGAAACCGGCACGCCCAGCTCCTGGGAAAGGGCCGCAGACACAGCCTGGACCCTGCCCTCCAGAATCTTGACCTCATCGGAGAAGACGTCGTTGTCCACTCCCAGCCACACTTCCAGCCCGCTCGCCGTCTCCCCCCGGACCGGCCGGAACCGAAAATGCCTGGGAACGAGGGACAAAACCCGGCTCATGTGGGACAGGATCTGGTCCTGATGCACCTTGACGCCCCGGATGAGAACGGTATCGTCGAGGCGGCCCGGAAGCCACTGGACCCGCCGGAGGGTACGCCCGCAGGGACAGGGCTCGGGGATGAGACGCATGCGGTCGCCAGTCCGGAACCGGATCAAGGGAAAAGCCCGGGTGGTCAGGGTGGTGAGGGTCAGCTCTCCCTCCTCTCCCTCGGGTACCGGCGTACCGCTGGCCGGGTCCACGATCTCGGCCAGAAAATGATCCTCGGAAAGGTGCAGGCCATGGTGCTCCTCGCACTCGAAGGCCAGCCCAGGTCCCGGGACCTCGGAAAGCCCGTAATGGGACCAGGCGGTGAGGTGTAGCCCTTCCTCCAGGGCCTGCCTCGTTTCAGGGGTGAGGGGCTCCCCGGCCAGGACCAGGGTGCGCAGGGCCAGTTCGTTGGGATTCACTCCCGAGGCCAAAAGGGTGTTCATCAATTGCACGGCAAAGGTCGGCGTGGTGGACAGGACGCTGGTCTTGTAGTCCGCCAGGATCATGCGCTGCTTTTCCATGGACAGGGACGTCAGAGGGATGACGGAGGCCCCCAAGGCCTCGGCCGCGTCCTTGTAATCCCGGCCCCAGTTGGCCAGGCCCGGGTCCAGGCAAATTTGGAGGATGTCCGAGGCCCCTAGGCCAGCCGTGGAGAGGGCCCGGGTGGCGATCTCCCGCCAGATGACCAAATCCTGCCGGGTGTAGCCCGAAACGACCGGATGCACTCCCAGACCGGGAGCCGTATGAATGCGCACGATGTCCCGGAGGGGAACGGCGAACAGGCCGTAGGGATAATGCTCTGCCAGGTCCTTGCGATAGGTGAAGGGCAGCCGCCCGATGCTATCCAGGCTTTCCACGGACGATGGCTCGGCCCGGTTTTCCATGAACCGGTTCTTGTAGAAGGGAACGGTGCCGTGGGCCCGGTTGATGGTGGCCTGTAGAAGTTCCAGCTGCCTCTGGAGCCGTTGGGCCGGGTCCATGTACTGGCCGGTCTTGACATCCGTTTCCAGCATCACTCCCTCCCATCCGTGAACTGGCTGTAGTCCTTGCCCAAATAAGCCCGTTTCACTTCCTCGTCCTCCAGAAGCTCGGCCGCCCCGGCGGTGAGCACCATGCGCCCCGTTTCCAAAACATATCCCCGCTCCGCGATAGCCAGGGCCGCCTGGGCGTTCTGCTCCACCACCAGGATGGTGAGACCCTGGCTCCGGAGTTGGGCCAGGGTCTTGAATATCTGCTTCACCACCAGGGGAGCGAGCCCCATGGAGGGTTCGTCCAGAAGGAGAAGCCGGGGCCGGGCCATGAGGGCCCGGGCGATGGATAGCATCTGCTGCTCCCCGCCGGAAAGGGTTCCTGCGGCCTGTTTGGACCGTTCGGCCAGCACCGGAAACATGACGAACATGCGGTCCAAGTCCTGGCGGATGCCGAAATGATCCCGCTGGCGATAGCGCAGGTAAGCGCCCAGGCGGAGGTTGTCCATGACAGACAGGGGGCCGAAGATCAGACGCCCTTCGGGGACCATGCTGATGCCCCGGGCCACGATGGGCGGAGGGGCCAACCCCTTGAGGGATTCCCCCTTGAAAAGGATCTCCCCTTCCCATCCGGGAAGAAGCCCGCACACAGCCTGCAAAAGGGTGCTCTTGCCGGACCCGTTGGCCCCGATGAGGGCCACCAGCTCCCCTTCGGCCACCGACAGGGTGACACTGGAAAGGGCCTGGATTTTGCCGTAATAGCACTTCAGATTGCGGATTTCCAGCATGGCCCGCCCATGGGGAAGGAAGGGAAAACCGTCTCTCCCCTCCCCTGTTCCGTTTCTATTCCCCCTGGCCCAGGTAGGCAGCCAGGACCTTTTCATCCGCCTGGATTTCCCTGGGCGTGCCCTCGGCGATCTTTCTGCCCTGGTCCAGGACCACGATGCGATCGGAGATCTCCATGGTGAGGCTCATGTCGTGCTCCACCAGGAGCAGAGTCACGCCCCGGGTCCGTATCTGGCGAAGTAGAACCCCAAGGTCGCGCGTCTCCCGGGCGTTCAGCCCGGCGGCCGGCTCGTCCAAGAGCAGAAGCCGGGGCCGGGACGCCAGGGCCCGGGCGATCTCCACCAGGCGTTGCCAGCCAAAGGGCAGATCCCCGGCCTGGCTTTCCGCCATCTTTTCCAATCCCACGAACTTCAGCCAGTCCAGGGCCGTGCCCCGGGCCTGCTCCTCTTCCCGCCGGACCCAGGGCCACTTGGCCAGGGCCCCGAAAAAACCGCACCGGGTGCGCACGTGGAGGCCCACCATGACGTTTTCCAGCACGGACATGCCCGTGAAAAGCTCCACGTTCTGGAAGGTCCGGGCGATACCAGCGGCTACCCGTTCGTACACCTCGAGACGCCCCACGTCCCGGCCCTCGAAAAGGACGCTGCCATCGTCGGCCGGGTATATTCCGGTGATCAGGTTGAACAGGGTGGTCTTTCCGGCACCGTTGGGCCCGATCAAGGCATGGATGTGCCCGGAGGCCACGGAAAAGGAAACCTCCTGCGCTGCCCGGACTCCCCCGAAGGACTTGCTGACCCTGTCCAGTTCAAGAACCGGAGCCGGTTTTTCCTCTTCTTGCGCGTTCATAAAGATCCAACATGCCCCGGGTCAGGCCCTGGGGAAAGAAAATCATCACCACCACGAGAATGAGTCCGTACACCAGCACCTCATACTCGGAAAACACATGGAGCCACTCGGGCAGCATGGTCAGGAGAGAAGCGCCGAACAGGGATCCCCATATACTGGCCATGCCGCCGATGACCACCATGGCCACGATGCGCACGGAAACCAGAAAGCCAAAGGAACTGGGGCTGACAAAGGTGACCATGTGGGCATAGAGAAACCCCGCCAATCCAGCCAGAACCCCGGCGAACACGAAAACCTGGAGCTTGGCGCGGGCCGTGTCCACGCCCACGGCCGCAGCGGCCTGCTCGGAAAAATGGATGGCCCTAAGCGCCCTTCCCACCCGGGAGTGTACTAGGCGCTGGCACATGGCAAAGCTCACCAGGACCACGCCCCAGACCACGAACATGTAGGGCCTTCCTCCGGGAATCTCCAGGGGGCCCAGGGACAGGGTGGGAATACCCGGCAGCCCCGATGGCCCCCCTGTGAGGGAGGACCATTCCCGGAAAAGGACGTGAACGATCATGCCCACTCCCAGGGTGCCCATGCCCAGGTAGTAGCCGTGGAGCTTCAAGGTGGGGCGGCCCACCAGCCAGGCCACCAGCCCGCTCACCAACAGG
Organism: Pseudomonadota bacterium; assembly: GCA_018829095.1. Taxonomy (GTDB): domain Bacteria; phylum Desulfobacterota; class Desulfobacteria; order Desulfobacterales; family Desulfatibacillaceae; genus JAHJUF01. The sequence goes on from JAHJUF010000050.1 coordinate 5,093, forward strand.
GCGCACGGCAGGGTGACCAAAGGCGGCCAGCCCAAATGGACCCCCAGGATTCCCGTGGTGTAGGCCCCCAGGCCGTAAAAGGCCGCGTGACCGAGGGAAATCTGCCCGGCGTAGCCCATGAGCATGTTCAGGCCCACGGCCAGGAGGGTGTTGATGCCGATGAAGGTGAGGAGTTGGAAATAGTAGTAGTTATCCACCCAAAGCCCCACGGCCAGGATGGCGGAGCCTACCAGGAGATAACCGATGACGTTGGCGAGTACTCGCATGGAACGATTCCGTCCGGGCCAGGGGCCGGGGCGGGGGGCGTCCTTTCGTCAGAAACGCTGGGTGGAGGCCTTGCCCAGAATGCCGGTGGGTCGGGCGTAAAGGATGAGCAGGAGCAGGAAAAAAGCGATGGCGTCCCGCAGGCTCGATGAGGCATATCCCACCCCCATGGCCTCCAGGATACCCAGGAGCACGCCCCCCACCACCGCGCCCCAGAAGTTCCCCAGTCCCCCAAGCATGGCCGCACAGAAACCCTTGAGGCCCAGCATGGTGCCCATGTCGTATGAGGACATGGTGATGGGCGCAATGATAACTCCGGCCACGGCCCCCAATCCGGCGGAAAGGCCCCAGGCCAGCAAGGCGATCTTCTGAGTGCCCACCCCCAGGAGGGATGCCGCGCGCTTGTTGATGGCGCAGGCCTGCATGGCCTTGCCCGTCAGGGTCCGGTGGTAGAAAAGGTTCAGGCCCACCACCAGGAGCACCACGATGCCCAGGATCCAGAGACTCTGGGGCAGCAGGTAGGCTCCGCCGATCTCGATGGCCTGGGTTTTGGAAAAAGCCGGCACGCTGTAGGCGTCCTTGCCCCAGATGAGCATGGCCACGCCCCGGAGGAAGATGGACGCCCCCACTGTGATGAGCACCAGCAGGATGGGACTCGGCTTCCGCACGGTGCGGATGGCCACCCGTTCGAAAACCATGCCAAAGGCGGCCACCAAAAGCACGGTCAGGGGGAACGCGGCCCATAGGGGAAGATGGGCCTGGGACCACAGGGTCACCAGGACCAGAGCCCCCAGCATGACGAACTCGCCCTGGGCGAAGTTGATGAGATCCGTGGCCGAGTACAGGGTGGAGAACCCCAGGGCGATGACTGCGTAGATGGCCCCGTTGGTGACCCCGGAAAACAGGTATTGCAAGAACTCCTGCATGGATCCGGACTTTCCGCGCCGGGCTCCTTTTCAGGACCGCCGAAAAAGGCCCCGCCGGGTCCGAAACGAAGGACCCGGCGGGGAATGGACAAAAAAAGGCTTGGAATCAGTCAACCAGTGCCCAGGTGCCGTTCTGAATCTTGATCATGACAAAGGAATCACTACCAAGGCCATTGTGCTCCACGGCGGAAAAGTTGAAGGTGCCGGAAACGCCAACAAGGCCCTTCATGTTCTCGATGCGGTCCCTCAACACGGCTTTGTCCCCGTTGGTTCCGCAAAGGGCCTGGGTGATGATGTTCATGCCGTCCCAGGCATAGCCGCCGAAACCGGATACGCCGGAGCCATACTTGGCATTGAAGCGGTCGATGTAGTCCATGAGCACGGGCTTCTGGTGCTGGCCATCGGGCAGAAGGCCGGCCACCGCGATCTTGCCCGAGGGAAGCATGATGCCCTCACAAGCGTCCCCGGCCAGCTGGATGAACTTGGGGGAAGCCACGCCGTGGCTCATGTACAGGGGGATATTCAACTGAAGCTGCTGGGCGTTCCTGGCCACGATGGCGGGCCCGGGGTTGGTGCCCCAGCACACGATGGCGTCGGGCTTGGCCAAGCGCATCTTGGTGAGCTGGGCCGTCATGTCCGGGTCCGTCTTGCCGTAGCTCTCCTCAGCCACCACGGTGATGCCGTAGGCTGCGGCCTGCTCCAGGAGCTGCTCCTTGCCGCTCTGGCCGAAACCGTCATCCACGCACAGAAGGCCCACCTTCTTGATGCCCTGGGTCTTCATGTAGGCGTAGATTGTGGCCACGGCCTGGATGTCGCTCTGGGCGGTCTTGAACACGTAGGGCTTGACAGGCAGGGTGATCTTGTTGCCCGCCGCGCAGGAAATGAAGGGGATATTGGCTTTTTCCACCTCGGGAATCACCGCCATGGTGGCCGGGGTGGTGCTGGGGCCGATGATGGCCAGCACCTTGTCGCTGTGGATGAGCTTGTTGGCGAAGGAGACCGCCTTGGTGGGGTCCGCCTCGGTGTCGTAGATAACGACTTCGAGTTGCTTGCCGTTGATCCCGCCGGCAGCGTTCACCATCTCGGCGAACATCTCCATGCTCTTCTTTTCCGGATCGCCCAGAAAGGATGCGGGGCCGGTGACCGAAAAGAGCCCACCGATCTTGTAGGTTTCCGCCGCCACAGCAGCGGGAGCCAACATCCAGCACACGGCCAGAAGGGCCAAGAGCACTCCCCCCACGATCTTCACCGATCTTGCTCTCTCCATGGGAACCTCCTCCTTTTCCGGTTGTCCGGAATTACATGGTGTATAGGGTTTCACCCTTGATGACCGAAAAACCTTTTTCGGTGAGGGCGAGCACGGCCTGGTCCGTATTGTCGAAACGGAAGATCATGACCGCATTGTCCTGCTTCTGGCGCACGAACGCGTACATGTACTCCACGTTGATCTTGGAAGTCTGGAGAAACTCGAGAATTTCATGGAGCCCGCCCGGCCGGTCAGCCACTTCCACGGCCACCACCCGGGTCTTGCGGACCGTGAAACCGGCGTCCTTCAGGGCGGAATCGGCCTTCCTGTTGTCATCCACGATAATGCGCAAGATGCCAAAATCCGAGGTGTCTGCCAAGGACAGGGCTCGGATGTTCACCCCGGCCTCGGCGAGCACCCGAGAGACTTCGGCGAGCCGGCCGGACTTATTTTCCAAAAAAACGGAGATTTGTTCCGCGAACATGATGCCTCCCTTGCCTGGATGTTGCCGCCAGGCACCGGACGGTCATATCTTTCGGTTGTCGATGACCCGCTGAGCCTTGCCCTCGCTCCGGGCGATGGTCTTGGGCTCCACCAGCTTCACTCTCACCGAGACTCCGAGGGTTTCCTTGATGTTCTTGGCGATCTTCTTCTCCAGGGTCAAAAGGTCCTTGACCTCGTCGGAGAAGGCCTGCTCCCCCACCTCCACATTGACCGTGAGGTTGTCCAGGGTTCCCTCTCGGTCCACCACCAACTGGTAGTGGGGCTCCACCTCGGTCATCTCCATAAGCACGGACTCGATCTGGGACGGAAAAACGTTCACGCCCCGGATGATGAGCATGTCGTCCGTGCGGCCGGACACACGGGTCATACGCACCATGGTCCTGCCGCAGATGCAGGGGGCGTAGTTCAGGGAGGAAATGTCCCGGGTGCGGTACCGGAGGATAGGAAAAGCCTCCTTGGTGAGGCTCGTAAAAACCAGCTCCCCGGTCTCCCCTGGCCCGGCGGGATCGCCTGTTTCCGGCCGGATGATCTCCGGGAGAAAATGATCCTCGAAAATGTGGAGGCCCTTCTTGGCCTCGACGCACTCGATGGCCACGCCCGGGCCGATGACCTCGGAGAGGCCGTAGATGTCCACGGCCGAAAGATGCAGAATCCTTTCGATCTCCAGGCGCATGGTCTCAGACCAGGGCTCGGCGCCGAAGATACCGGACTTGAACTTGAGGGCAGAGAAATCTACCCCCATTTCCTGGGCCGCCTCGGCCAAGTGCAGGGCGTAGGAAGGCGTGCAGGTGAGGATCGTGGGGCCGAAGTCCCGCATGATAAGCACTTGGCGCTTGGTGTTGCCCCCGGAAATCGGGATCACCGAGGCACCCAGCTTCTCGGCCCCGTAATGCACCCCCAGGCCGCCGGTAAACAGGCCGTACCCGTAGGCGTTGTGGATGATGTCCCCCCGGCTGGCTCCTCCGGCGGAAAGGGCCCGGGCCATGAGTTCCGCCCAGGTGGCCACGTCCCGGGCCGTGTACCCCACCACCGTGGGCTGGCCCGTGGTGCCCGAGGATGCGTGGATACGGACCACGTTGTCCATGGGCACGGCGAACATGCCAAAGGGGTAGTTGTCGCGCAAATCCTGCTTGGTGGTGAAAGGAAGCCGCGAAAGATCCTTCAGGGACTGAATGTCACCCGGCTTGACTCCGGCCTCGTCCAGCTTTCTCCTGTAAAAGGGGACCGTGGCGTAAATCCTTTCCACGTTGGCCCTCAACCTTCGGAGTTGGATCGCCTCAAGGGCCTCCCTGGGCAGGGTCTCGAACTCCATATTGTAAATCATTGCCGTTTCCCCTTTCTTTTCGGCCTGTGATTCTTGCGGCGGGGCGATCCCTTCAAAAAAAAGCCGCAGGCTTCGTCAGCCCACGGCCTTTTGCAATAAAAAACCATGGGCTTTTCATCGTCTGCCCATGGTGGCTTTGCCGCAATTCCTGGCTTTGCCTACTCAGGCTTCCCCACGGGCAGACTTCCGAAAGCGAAAGTACCCGGAATAAAAACCGCCAATAAAAGCACCCATCCTGATCTCCCAAGACTTTAGCAGGAAATGCGGGACCCATAACAGTCCGGGCATGAACTGTCAAGCGAAAAGACTCGCCGCAGGGAGGCGATCCGCCCGTCCAGCCGCGCCGGGAGCGTGTTGCGCGCCATACAAGGCTTGTGGTATTTTTGGATGGAAATAGAAAATGGATGGAGACAAACCCGCATTTGCCTGGAGGCACGCCATGAGCTTCGAACTGCTCCTCTATCATTCCAGGACCCGCGAGCTTGTGCCCTTTGAAAAACGGAAAAGGCTGAGGGCCACCCACGTCCCCTTTTCCGGATCCCCCCGGGCCCACGGCCTGGACCCAGACCGTCTCCTTCTGGTGGCTGACCCTTTCAGCTCCGGCAGCCACTACCTGGAGTTCTCCCTTTCCGACGTTGATTTCGTGGAAAAGCTTCCCAGCCTGGTGACCGTGGACGGTGAATCCATAAACATGGCGAGGATCTGGGTGCGGAAGGGAAGTTTGGGCCTGCGCCTGTCCCCCTTTGTGGTGGAAGACACGGCCGGGGCTGCCCCGGCGGCATCCCTGGAGATGGACCCTTTTTCCTGGTAGGGGTGAATCTGACGGACAAGGGGCTTTGCAAGCCCAAAAAACAAAGCTTCCCGGGTCTCCACCAGACCCGGGAAGCGACCACCAGGTGGGCCGTCCCACCCAGCGGAAAAGCATCCTTCCCTATTCTCTCTCGTCCAGCACTTCCCGAACGGTCTCCGCCAGGGTTTTCGCCCCCACCGGTTTGGACATCAGGCGAGCCAGCCCCACGGCCTGGGCGTTCTCCCGGCTCACCAGGCTGCTGTTGGCCGTACAGAGGATCACGGGGATATCCGGCCTCACCGAAAGAATCTGATCCGTAAGCTCCAGGCCAGTCATGATTTCCATGTTCTGATCCGTGATGACCAGGGAGTACCGTTTGGGGTTTTGCAGGAAGACTTCCAGCGCCTTCTCGGCGCTCTCCACGGCCGTGACCTGGTAGCCAAGACGGTCCAGGAGGGTCTTTCCGAAGTCCCGCAGGGCCGGCTGGTCATCCACGAACAGGATTTGTTCCGAGCCGCCGGGCAGGGAGACCCGGAACTCGTTATTCACCACGAAACCCGTCTCCCCGCCAGGCAGTGGCAGATACACATGAAAGCTGGTCCCCAGGCCAGGCTCGGACTCCACGGACATGCCGCCTCCATGGGCCGCGATGATGCTCTGGGCCACGGCCAGCCCCAGGCCCTCCCCGGTTTCCGGGCACTGGGCCGCGAAACAGGGCTCGAAGATCCACTGGAGCGTTTCCTGAGAAATACCCTTTCCCGTGTCCTTGATCGTGATGCGAGCGTAGGAGCCTGGCCGGAGCCCCGGAAGCCGGGAGGCGTCGGCCGAGGTCAGATCTTCCCGGAACAGGCCGATCTCCAGGGCCCCCCCTTCGTTGCGCATGGATTCCACGGAGTTGGCGAACAGGTGAAACAAAACCCTTTCTATCTGCACCGCATCGGCCATGATCTCCAGGCTTCCCGGCCCCAGGTACAAATGGGCCTGGATGCCCTTGGGAAGACCCGGGCGCATGGAGAACAGGGTCTCCTCCACCAGCCGCCGGAGTTCCACGGGCTCACGGCTGGAAGCTTCCCGCCCGGCAAAGGACAGGATCTTGGCAGCCAGATGGCGGGCGTGGTGAGCCGAGTCCAGCAGATTCAAGAGGCTGGGCCGCACGGGATGCTCCTCGCTGAGTTCCATGGACTCCACCACCTGGGCTGACTCCACCACGGACCAGAGGACCCGGCAAATGTCCTCGGCGATGCCTGCGGCCAAGGTGCTTACCGCCTCCAGGCGCTGGGCCTCCATGAGGTGGCGATCGCGGCTGGACCTCTCCTCCGCCATATCCTGAACCAGGGGGATCTTGTGGCCCCACACCGCCAGGTTCACCAGGTTGCGCCAAGGATCCTGGACCGGGTAGACCCCTCCGGCGTAACGGAACTCGCCCTGCTCGTGGGAAAAGCTCACCGGCCTACCGGTGCTCCTGGCCACGTCCACCAGCATATGCGCGTCCTCCTGGTCGGCTCCAGGAATGACATCCCACACTGGGCGGCCAATCATCTCTCCGGCCTTGCCCGAACCTGTCCAGGCGGGGCAGGAAGCGGCCAGGACCGAGCCTTCGGAGTCGGTTAGGAGGCTGAACTCCATGGTGGGAGCCTGCTCATGAACCGCGGCCTGGGCCACCAGCACGGGCACGAGAGCGGTGTTCCGGCTTGAAACCGGAGTTTTTTTGCCGCCTCCGCTGCCCCCATCATTCCCTTTCGCGGGCATGGGAGTGCCGGAAATCCCCAGCATGACCTTGAGGCGTTCAGCCAGTTCCTGGGGCATGAAGGGCTTGGGCAGGTAGTCGTCCGCTCCGACCCGGGAAGCCTCCAGGTACTCCATGTCACCGAAGGAGCCGGAGATCATGATGACCGGGATATGTTTGAACTGTTCGTCCTGCTTGATCCGCTCAACCACCTGGAATCCGTCCATGCCTGGCATGAAGGCGTCCAGGAGCACGGCGTCCGGCATGTAGTCCTCCATCTTGGCCAGGCCCTCGAGGCCGGACTTGGCCGTGTCCACGCTGCACTCGGGGATCAGGCGGGTCAGCAGTTTTTCGATGATGGCCAGGCAGCCGTTGTCGTCGTCTATGGCCAGGATTCTTTTCATTTTCCTTTTCCTTTCCCAAAATCTCCGAGGGGTGAATTTCCTGTCGCCTTTTCCCTGTTCCGGACCGACCCTAATGGGCTGAGAACTTCACCGATCCGTCGATCTTGATGCCCATCCCACCGATCACCAGCGAACCCAGGCTCTTGCCCTGTCCGGGATCGGGCCCCAGGGTGATGCTCCCCACCTCGAACCGCTCAATGAAGATGTCCGCGTGGTCAAAGTCCATTTCAAGGCCCGTGACCTCCGTCATGCCGTTGGGCAGGGTCTCGGTGGTCATCTGGACGCTCAGGGACTCTCCGAAATCCGCGCGGCCCTTGTAGATCACGTTGTTCAAGCTCAACCAAGCGCCGGTGCCTTTTTCGCCGGTGCCGCATCCATCCTCGTCGCCCCAGGCCAGAACATCGGTCTGGCCTTCCCAGTTGAAGCCCTGAGTGGTGAGGGCGATACCCGTCTGGGCGCGGACACTGGAGAGTTCTTCGTTGGTGAGTTCCTGGCCCAGGTTGATGGGAAGCATTCCCGCGTGGACGGTGCCCGCGAAGCCGAAGACGATCAAGGAAGCGAGAAGTACGGAGGCGATGACCATGGTGTTTTTCTGATGATTCTTTTTCATGAGCTTTTTCCTTTCGAAGCCAGAGGTTGGTTTAACAACTTGTTTTTGCGGTGATTAATTTCCGCAAAACCTTGTTGCCTATCTGGTATTTCAAGGAGCATGCCAAAAGGCTCAAGAAAAGTTTTAATATAATATTTTCAGAATGTTATCTTATAAGTCCTGGCCCATAAACATCAGTTTACTACTAGTTTTTTGTTCATGGTTTCCGGCTGACTGTTCACCATTATCGGATAGTGGCAGAACCACCTGAAATAAAAGACAATCCAAGCTATTGCAGGGATGACGATCTGAAGAAACGAGAAGGGATTCCGGATTTGCTGCCCGGGTTAATGGAAAATATTCAAAGGGTTAAAAGACGGAGGGGAGGTTTTCCACAAAAAGCGAACAGATGGGGGGAGCGAGGAAAGCAGGGGTATAAAAAAGTGGATGCGGCAGTGAACGGTATGAAAAAAGAAGGAAACAGGTGGAATCAGGAAGAAGGACGGTCGTCCAGGTCCCAGCCCATGCGGGAGACGTTATGCTTTTTCAAAAGGCCGTACAGGCGGGTACGGCCCAGGTCAGCGATTCGGCAGGCCTCCTGGATGTTGCCCCTGGTCCTGGCCATGAGGTCCTGGAGGTAAGCCTTTTCCGCCTCGTTGAGGACTTCCTCCCGCATGCTTTTGTAGCTGCTTGGCACAGCGGGATTGGAAACCGGAGGCGGCCCTCCTGCTTCCCGGGTCCCCGGAGCCTGTACGGGGCCGGCCGACTGCATGGAGGCCTGGATGGCCCGGATACGAATATGGGCGGGAAGATGCTTGGCAAAGAGGGTGGATTCGTCCACCGCCACGGCCAGGGACCGCTCCACCACGTTCACCAGTTCCCGAACATTTCCGGGCCAGGAATAGGCGGCCAGGGTGTCCAGGTATTCCGGGGACAGGCCCTTGGACCCCGCACCCTGGCGCTGGCATAGCCGGTTGACATGGAAAACGGCCATGTCCCGGATATCCTCGGCACGTTCCTGCAGGGGGGGCAAGGTGATAACGGTGGAATTGATGCGGTAAAGAAGGTCCTTCCTGAAACCGCCCTCGTCCGACATCTTCTCCAGATTCCGGTTGGTGGCGGCCACCAGGCGAAAATCGGAGGTCTTTTCCGCACCGCCTCCCACAGGCCGGAACCTGTGCTCCTGGAGCACCCGGAGAAAGGATTTCTGGATGGAAAGGGGAAGCTCGCCGATTTCGTCCAGAAAAAGCGTACCATTGTCGGCCTGGGCCACCAGGCCCTTCTGATCCCGGTCCGCGCCGGTGAAGGCGCCCTTCCGGTGGCCGAACAGGGTGCTTTCCACCAGGGTTTCCGGCAGGCCGGCGCAGTCCACCACCACCAGTTCACCCAAGGAGCGGAGGCTGTTTTCGTGGATGGCCTGGGCGAAGAGTTCCTTTCCCGTGCCAGTTTCGCCGGTGATGAGCACGCTGGCGTCTCCGGCTGCGGCCTGGGCCACCAAGTCCAGGCAGTGCCTCATGGCCGGACTGTTGGTCACGATGCCCGTCTGCTTCAGAGCCACGGCGGGCTTTTTTGCTTTTCTGGCGTTGTCCAGGTATTGGAACACCCGGGTGAGGGGGAGCATGATCTTGCGGGGGGACACGGGCTTTTCCACGTAATCCCACGCCCCGTTCACGATGGCGGTTTCCGCCCCGTCCGGGGTGCCGTACCCCGTCATGATGATGACTTCCGGCGGATCGGGGAGTTGCCGGATTCTCGCCAAAGCTTCCAGGCCGTTTCCATCCGGCATGTTGACGTCCAGAAACACCAGGTCAACGGGCTCCTGTTGGAGCCGTTCCAGGCCCCCGGAAAGGGTGGACCGGCCCTCGCTCTCGTGGCCCAACCGGCGCACCAGACCCACCATCATTTCGCACAGGGAGCGATCGTCATCAATGACCAGAACCTTACCCATGGTTATTCTCGGGCTCCCTGTATCTTGCTTTCATCAAGGACCTGCCGGACCACGTCCGCCAAAACCCGGGCACCCAGGGGTTTTGCCAGGAGCCTTGCCACGCCCTTTTCCCGGTAATCGGCAATGTTCATCATGGATCCGTGCCCCGAACAAAGGATGACGGGAATGCCGCTTTTGCTTTCAAGGAGTTTCTCCGCCAGGACACTGCCCTGCATACCCGGCATGGTTTCATCGGTGATGATCAGATCATACTTTTCAGGGTCCCGCAGCACAAGGTCCAGAGCCCTTTCCCCGGCGGTCTCGCAATCCACCTGGTAACCCAGGCGGGAAAGGATCATCCGGCCCCAGTTGCACAGGGGATCCTCATCGTCCACGAAGAGAATGCTTTCCGTTCCGGTGGGCAGAAGGCTTTTCCTTCCATCCCCTGTTGATTTTCCCGCGCCGGCCCCCTGGTCCGCGATACGGGGCAGGTATACGGAAAAGGAAGTTCCCCCGTCCAGTTCGCTTTCCACCCGGATGGCCCCGCCATGCCCGGTGACGATGCCGTGGACCACCGCAAGCCCCAGACCGGCCCCGTCCCCTCCCTCCCTGGTGGTGTAGTAGGGATCGAAGATGTTTTCCAGGGCTTCGGCAGGTATCCCTTCTCCGGTGTCCGTGACAGTCAGACGCACGGCCGTGCCGGGCCGGGCCTCCGGGAACCCGGGGACTCCTTCCTTGGGAATATCTTCTTCCTCCAGGGCGACGGTGAGGGTCCCTCCCTTTTCCCTCATGGAATGGGAGGCGTTGGTGCAGAGGTTCATGAGCATCTGATAGATCTGGGTGGGATCGGCCATGACCTCCCCGGCCTCCCGCGGTACGTCCACCTCGAACCGGATGGTGGATGGCAGGCTCGCCCGGAGAAAAACCATGGCCTCCTTCACCAGGGGAATCAGGCTGGTGCGGATCGGTTCCTTTTCCGTCTGCCGACTGAAAGTGAGGATTTGCCGGACCAGGTTTCTGGCCCTCTCCGCAGCCCCGAGGATTTCGCTAATCTGGGGCTTCAGGGGGCTGTCCTCGGCCACGTCAAATATATCCATCATCTCGGCGTAGCCGATGATGGTACCCAGAATATTGTTGAAATCGTGGGCGATGCCTCCGGCGAGGGTCCCGATGGCCTCCATCTTTTGGGCATGGCGGAGCTGAACCTCCAGCCCCTTTCTCTCCGTGATGTCCCGGGCTACGGTGAGCACCAGGGGTTTGTTGTCCACCACCATGGGCCGGCTGCAGCATTCGGCCAGAAAGGATTCGCCTGAGGAGGGGGAGAAAAGGACCTCATGGATGAGCGTTCCCTTTTTCCGCATCTTTTCCATGCGATCGGAAAACGGAAGGCCGGACTGGGGGCACTCGAGATCCTGAAAATTCCTACCCAAAAGCTCCTTCACTGAATACCCCAGAGCTTCGGCCGCCGACCGATTCACCTCATACAGGCAGCCGCTGGAATCATGGATAAAAATAGAATCCCCCACGCCGTGGAACAGGGTCTTGTAGCGGTGTTCCAGGCTCTGCTTCTCCACCGCGTGTCGGACTTTCTTCAAAACCTCCCGCATATCCAGGGGTTTCACCAGGCATCCATCCGCCCCCAGGTTCATGGCCTCCAGGGCAGACTGAGCAGCCCCGGGAGAGACCATGACCAGGACCACGGTTTCCGGGCAAAGCTCCTTGATGGCAGGCACCAAGTCCTTTTCCGACCCATGGAAAAGGTCTCCGGAGAGGAGGACCACATGGAAGAACCGCTCTCCGGAAAGCTTCCGTGCCTCTTTCGACGAGCCACACCAATGGAGCTCATAACCAAGCTTTTGCAGGACGGTCTTCACGGGCTCCATGGCCCGGGAGTCGGGGTCGGCAATGAGGATGCCGGTTGACTGGATCAATTCGGGCATGTTGAATATATCCGCAAGGAGATGTCGCCAAACAGGAAAAAAACCTATTTTGATAGTATTTGCACAAATTGACATTCGTCAACACGAATTTAAGGATCAGATCCCGTGATCCCTTCCCGGCCCAGCGCGAATACCCCTTGGGGGTCACCCGCTGGCAAGGTTCTCCCTTGCAAACGGACGGCAAATTGCCTATCCGAAGGGATCTGAACCCATCGCCAGGACACCCCAGGATAACCCGAACCACTTACCGGCACCGCGGAGGAAAGCATGCACAAGCTGGTACTGCTCCGGCATGGAGAAAGCATTTGGAACAAGGAGAACCTTTTCACCGGATGGACGGACGTAGGCCTTTCTCCCCAGGGAGAAAAGGAGGCCGGGCAGGCGGGCAGGCTCCTGGCGGACGAGGGTTACGCCTTTGACGAGGCTTACACGTCGGTGTTGAAAAGGGCTATCAAGACCCTCTGGCTCGCCCTGGAGGAAATGGACCTCATGTGGGTGGACGTGTACCGCTCCTGGAGGCTGAACGAGAGACATTACGGTGCTCTCCAGGGTTTGAACAAGGCCCAGACAGCCGAACTCCACGGAGCGGATCAGGTGCACATCTGGAGAAGGAGCTACGACATCCGCCCCCCGGCCCTGGACCCCTCGGATGAAAGGTACCCCGGCAAAGACCCCCGGTACCGGAACCTGGACCCCGCGCTTCTGCCCACCACCGAATGCCTGAAGGACACGGTGGAACGCTTCCTCCCCTATTGGCACGAAACCATCGCCCCGGAGATCCGGAAAGGGAAAAGAATCATCATCGCGGCCCACGGCAACAGCCTCCGGGCCCTGGTGAAGTATTTGGACGGAATCTCGGACGAGAAGATCACGGGCTTGAACATCCCCACCGGCATCCCCCTGGTCTACGAACTGAATGACGATCTGACTCCCATTCGCTCATTTTACCTGGGGGACCAGGAGCAGGTGAAAAAGGCCGCCCAGAAGGTGGCGGACCAGGCCAAAGGAAAATGATTCCGCGATAAAAAAGGGCACCGTTTCCTTCCTCAAGCCGGAAACGGTGCCCTTTTCACGGGAAAGCCCGCCCAACCCTCTTGTACCCGGGGATGGAACTCAAGCCAGAACGGTCCTGAGGACGTCCTCCTTGCCCACCACCCCCACTAGGCGGTTGTTCTCCACCACCGGAACGGTGTGAAATTTTTTCTCCACCATGAGGGTGGCCACGGCCTCCACCGAATCCTCGGGCCCAACAGTGCGGGGTTTTTTCGTCATGGCCTCGCCCACCGTGGCTGCGGACATCTTGGCCAGTTCCTGCTCCATCCTTTCCTGGGAGCGCAAGGGGATCACCCCGCCCACAAGGGTGAACACCGAGGGCAGGGGGAACCTCTTCTGCTGGGTGATGAGGTCGCTTTGGGTAATGACCCCCAATAGCCGGCCATCTGCGTCCACCACGGGTAGCCCGTTCACGTGATTTTCCAGCATGAGGGCGGCGGCGGCCCCAATTTCGGTTTCCGGGCCCACCGTGACAACCTCGCGGGTCATGATCTCCTTAACCTTTTGCATGATTTCCTCCCTGGTACGATGTCTCCGCGAAGGGTGCGGAAATGGGGACGCCGGGTCCGGTTGTTCGCGGAGCCGCCATTATTCGGGCATGAGATCGTAGTAGTAGAGCATGGCATCAGACCGGGTGAAAATGCCGATGATCTTGCCGTCCTGGATCACGGGAAGCCGACCGATGTCGTGCTTCACCAACATCCTGGAGGCGGCAGGAACACTCCTGTCCGCATCCACAGCAAGGACGTCCCGCGCCATGAATGCCTTTACCGGTGCCTTCCATTGGGAAGGGGACTTGAGCTTGTTCACGTCTCTGCGGGAGATAATCCCCAGGAGCTTTCCGTCCTCGGCCACGGGCATGCCTGAAATCCCCTTTTCTTTCAGAAGGGAGGCCGCCTCCTCCATGGGGGTGTCCGGGTGTACAGTGAACACGGGAAAACTCATGAGGTCTCCCACCCGCACGGAAGACTGTTGATTGCCCCGCACCATTTCCAGGACCAGTTCCTCCACCGCGTCGGGGTTCACGTCCTTCAGCATGGCCGAGGCCGCGCCCGGGTGCCCTCCCCCGCCCAGGGAACGCATGATCTTTCCCACATCCATGGTATCCACACCGCTCCGGGCGATGACGATGGTCCTCTTGCGGCCCGGCTCGGTGAAAATCCCGAAGGCGGCATCCACGTTCAGGATGTCCCGGTACATGAGCACAACCAGGGAGAGCCCGTTGGTGTGTCCTTCGATCTCCATTTTGCAGATGGAAATGGCGAATCCATTGGCCTTGATGCGCTTGGCATCCTGGAGCATGCTGAAAAGGATATCCTTCTGCCTGGGGCCATAGGAGGGTCGAAGGAAATTCTCCAGAACGGAAAGATCCGCGTGGTTCTCCAGAAGGTGCGCCACGGCAAGGGCGTCCCTGGCCGTGGTCTGGGGGAAGGAGAGGCTCCCCGTGTCCTCGTAGATACCCGCCAGAAAAAGGGTGGACTGGATGGGGGAGATGTCCGCCTTCCGGTTCTTGATCTCCTCCACCAACAGCGTGGTGCATGCCCCCACGCGCTCCTCCCTTTGGAGGCTGGCGTCCATATCGCAGACCTCGGCATGGTGGTCCCACACATGGATCTCCATGCCCTTTTGTCCGGACAGGCTTTTCAGACGATCCAGGCGCTGCCACCGGTTCACGTCCACCGCCACCAAGCGCGTCACCTTCCTGCCGTCCACCTTTTCCACCGGAAAGAAATTGAATATGTCCAGGTCTTTGTGGATGGAAAGGAAGGCCTTGACATTGGGGTTCACCCGGGATGGCAGCAGAACCGCAGCCTCAGGATAGAGGATTTTGGCTGCGATCATGGAGGATAGGGCATCGAAGTCGGTGCTGTTGTGGGTGGTAATGACCTCCATGGGGCGGCCCTCCTGCTCAAGATCCGTTCCGCGCAACTCAATGCATGGAAAATCACTACCATTTTAGCGGAAACGGAAAAAGCTTTTTTCGAGGGTCTGCCCGCGCCGGACCGCAAGGAGGTCAGATCGGCCGATAAAAAAGTATTTGCATTAAAAAGGAGGATGCCATATTTTGATGGCTGACCTGCCTGTTCGTAAACGTATTGAATATCTTGAATCCTTGTCTGCCCCGCGCATGGTGCCGGGGTTTTCTCGCGCTCGTCTTTTGCGGGGATCAAAAAGCCCATCTCGTTTTGAGGGCCGGAAAACAGGCCTTTCAGGGCCAGCGACCAAGGGCTCGAAAGCCTGCGCTCGGCCCGTCTGTATGAAGGGACGAACCGGCGAAGCCCGCAACAACACCCTAAACCACAGCCTGCAAGAAGATCTGCCATGAAGAAAACGTATGTCTTTTGCCCGCTTTTCCTGGCCCTTTTCGCCCTGACCCTCCTGGCAGCAGCCGCTCCGGCGGGCGCAGCCATCGTTACGGCTCCCTCGGAAATGCGGGCAGGCTACACCGCCACGTTCGTGTCGGACCCGGCCAGCATCTACATTTGGGAATTCCCCATTGGAGAGCCCCGGACGGCCTTCACCCGGGAGGTGGTCTGGAAGGCTCCGAATGCCAAGGGTTCCGCTCCGTTGACCGTGACGGCCAAGCTCACGGCGGACGGTGTCGTGTACACGTCAGGAATGACCATCTACAGTCTTCTGGAGATTCGCCGGAAGGCCAGCATCCCCGAAGTCGTCCTTTACGGCGAAACCACCTTGAACCCCGATGGCGACCCCTACCTTGTGGTGGCGGGCGGAAACTCCTCCAATTATACCTGGACTGTCACAGGCCCCCTGGATAACGACCCTTTCCACGATTACAGCTACGGCGGATTCACCCGCAACGGCAACACCTTCGTGTTCGTTTCCCCCAGCGAGGGACAGTTCAGCGGACAATACACCGTCACCATCGCGGATGGTCTTCAGGAAACCGATTACGTCAATTTCTACGTTCCGCCCTACATAGATGCCTTCGGATACGTTTTCACCGAGGCCGGTCCGCCCTTTCCCGTTATTCTGAAAGGTGCCCCGGACACGGCCACCTACACGCCGGTTCTTTTTGACGGCAAAGGTCAGGATGCCGAGATCCTCACGGACGCCGCCCAGTATGGGACTTTCACGGTCGCCGGGGCCTCGTCAGGCGGCTATCTCACTGCCACCTATACCCCTCCTGCGGATATCGAGACTCCCCAGCCTTTCTGGTTCGGCATGCAGCCCCAAAACGTAGAGCTCCTATGGGACGAACTCTACAACATCTACGAACCTCTCCCCCGGGGTGCCATGCACATCCGGGACATGAGAAATTTTACGGGCACCATTGTCCGTCCCGATGGCGTGACACCCATCGTGGGGGCCAAAGTGGACTTAGTGGCTCCCAAACAGTTCATTCAAACCTTGGTGACTGATTTCCAGGGAGAATTCTCCTTTCGTTTGCCCGCTAGCGGAAAATACTATTTTACGGTTTCAGAGCCCAGCTATCTGGAAAAAAGCTTCACCTCCGTGCTCCTGCCCCGTCCGCCCGAGGACGACAACCCTGTAGCCCTGGAGTCGGCTGCGGCCAACTCGTACATTGAGGGCACGGTTTCCGCCGAGGGACTCCCCCTGACCAACGGGACCGAGGTCAAGGTGGCCCTCATCTATCACGATGCAGCCGACATCCCGGTTTTCGTCCGGGACACCCAGATATTGGGCAACCAGTTCCGCCTTTCCTTCGGGGAAAACCTGCCGGCCAGAGACTACAGCATCATCGCCTACAACCCGGGATACTACGCCCGGCATGATCTCCCGACTGCCTCATCCGTGCCGCCCCCTTACACGGGGGTGAACCTGGACATGGCCCGGTTCCACGATCTGCCTCCCAACATCCTGCCGCCCCTGACGGCGGGCTACACCATGAATATCAACGATGAGGACGGAATACTCGGAGCCATCCTAGAACTGCCCGCCGGATGTTTCAAGGTGGGAACCCTCATCCAGCCGCCCACGCCACCGGAAGTGGGGGTCCAGGGAGAGATCCGCCACGGTCAGAGGGATGACCCCTTCGTGGCCGCTTCGGAAACCCTCCTGAATATAAAGGTTGTGGACAATGCCCCCCTGGCGTATACGGAGCACAACTTCGAGGTGATCAACGAACGGGGAATGTATCTGACCCTCCCCTTTGACCTCACCTACGTCAATGAAGGCGATATCGAGGTCAACAACATCAAGGTCCGCCATTCCGCGGTGAACCTCACGGACCTCAAGGGGTGCAGCGCCATCGTAGTGCCACAGGATGACATACTGGCCATCGACTACCTGGGGGATGGCAACATTGGATGGGTCACCTTCTGGGTGGTGGATGGCGACTTTTTCGGCATAGGGAACCCCTGTAATCCCGCCGATGATGGTGCCAGGGTCTTTGCTTTCCCAGGGTTTGATCGCTACGAGTTCTACGGTTGTTTCCTC
Source organism: Pseudomonadota bacterium (assembly GCA_018829095.1). Classification (GTDB taxonomy): domain Bacteria; phylum Desulfobacterota; class Desulfobacteria; order Desulfobacterales; family Desulfatibacillaceae; genus JAHJUF01. The sequence goes on from JAHJUF010000050.1 coordinate 22,208, forward strand.
CAGTCCATCGAGTGACGCTGACAGCCTGTCTGCGGAATCAAAAAAGGGGAGGCCCGGAAAACCACCGACCGGGACCTCCCCTTTTTTTCGCTCTCCAATCAGGCTCAGCAGACGCCTTCGCAGAGCAGGCGGTCAAAATAATCCACCGTTAGCCTGAGTCCCTCCTCCAGGTGCACTTTGGGCTCCCAGTCCAGGACCTTTGCGGCCAGGCTGATGTCCGGCTTCCTTTGCCGGGGATCGTCCACAGGCAGGGGCTCCCGCACCAGAGAGCTCTTGGAGCCCGTCATCTCCAGGACCCGTTCGGCCAGCTCCAGGATGGTGAACTCCCGGGGATTGCCCAGGTTCATGGGTCCGGTCACCTTGTCCGGAGAGGTCATGAGCAGGAAAAGCCCTTCCACCAGATCGTCCACATAGCAGAAGGAGCGGGTCTGGGAGCCGTCTCCATAGACGGTGATAGGGAGATCCTTCAGGGCCTGGATGATGAAGTTGGAGACCACCCGTCCGTCGTTGGGGTGCATCCGGGGGCCGTAGGTGTTGAAGATGCGGGCCACCTTGATGCGGATGCCGTGCTCTCGGTGGTAGTCGAAATATAGGGTTTCGGCGCAACGCTTGCCCTCGTCGTAGCAGGACCTGGGTCCAACGCAGTTCACATTGCCCCAGTAGGACTCCTTCTGGGGGTGCATTTCCGGATCGCCATACACCTCCGAGGTGGATGCCTGGAGGATGCGCGCCCCCACCCTCCGGGCCAGACCCAGCATGTTGATGGACCCGTGGACGTTCACCTTGGTGGTTTGGACCGGGTCGTTCTGATAGTGGATGGGGGAGGCCGGGCAGGCCAGGTTGTAGATCTCGTCCACCTCCACGTACAGCGGGAAGGTGACGTCGTGGCGGAGCACCTCGAAGTAGGGGTTGTCCAAAAGGTGCACGATGTTCTGCTTGGAGCCGGTGAAAAAATTGTCCACACAGAGCACGTCGCAGCCCTCCTTCAGGAGCCGCTCACAAAGATGGGAGCCCACAAAGCCGGATCCGCCGGTGACCAGGACGCGCGTTTTCAGATGCATGGCTTGTTTCCCCAAGGAAAGCATCAGGACGGTTTCGGTTGAATGAAAGTTCCCATCCGGTCCATAGCACGGATGGGAAGAAGGATTCCAGGCCGGGTAAGGCTTGGGGGCGTCGGGCTCTAGAATAACACGCCTGTCCAACGCAGGAGATAAAGAATCACCGCCGCCAGGATTCCGGCTCCCAGGTCATCGGCCAGTACGCCCCATCCCCCTGGAATGCTCCGGTCCATTTGCCGAATGGGGGGCGGTTTGGCGATGTCCAGGGCCCGGAAAAATACGAAACCCCAGATGGCCGTGGGCCACAAGGGTGCCCCCTGGAAAAGGAGGGGGATCAGAAGATACCCCGCCACCTCGTCGGCCACCATGTGCCCGGGGTCCTTCTTTCCCCAATGGCTGGCCGCCCAGTCCGAGGTGGCCAGACAGGCACCGCAGGCCAAAAGGAAAAGGACGCCCAGGACCGCCGTGTCCAGGGGCCTGGGCAAAACGCTTGCCACGGCCAGATGGAGCGCCACGGCCACCAGGGTGCCGCAGGTCCCGGGGGCCACGGGGGACAATCCCGCTCCGCCTGCAGTGGCCAGGAGGAACGGAAGCCCTTGATTCTTCTTTTCCCAGTCTTCCATCCTCTCCTCCTCTTGGATTGTAGGCGGCGTAAACGGGTTCCGGAATTCAACGATGGTGGAGGAATCCGGGAGGGCCTTTCTACCGTCAGCGGTCCTTTCCCAAAATAAAATAGTCTAAAAAAAATCGACTACAGGGTCAAGATTTCTCTCTCGACCGTTTTCTCATCTAACTAGAACAGTTAGGAACTATATATTTACTGAGTTGGCTAAAAAAAAGTAAAGACCCCCTTGACACCCATGACGCGGTGCGTCATATTGGGGGTCGGAAAATGGGCGAGGAGGATGTCCTTACGGAAGAACGTTTCATACCGACCAACCGAGAAAGAGGAGGATGAACCATGGCTACCGCGAAAACCAAAATGACCGAGGAAGTGACTGCCGCCGACTTCTACGTAGTGCGCACCTTCCGCAAAATGGCGGACAACTGGAACACGACCTTGAACGACTGCAACGAAAAATTCGTGAAAAAGGGCGTGGAAAAGGGAAAGGAACTCGTGGATGAGTTCCGGAAGAACACCGAGGAAGCCTTTGACGGCATGCTGAACGACAGCAAAAAGGTGATGGCCATGATCCCCATGCTGGAGTCCATCACTCCCAAGGTGGAGGAGGACAAAACCGAGTTCTACCTGGCCCAGGCCATCAAGAAAGCCCGTGAAAGCGCCACCACCACGATCCGCGGCTACAGCCAGGTGACCATCACGGCCCTGAACCAGTACAAGGACACCACGGTTTCAGCCGTGAAGAACTACCGCGAGACCGGAAACGCCATTTACAAGGACACCAACGAGAACCTGCGCAAGGCCCTGGCCAACGGCCGCGGCGTGGCCTCCGGTGTGGCCAAGGGTGCCCGGGAAGCCGTGAACGGATTGGCCGAGGACAGCAAGAAGTTGGTGGCCCAGGCCGGCACGACCCTCACCACGACTCAGGGGGCCGTGAGTGCCCGGATCGAGAGCGTGATGGACGCCGGATTTGCCAAGCTCACGGAAAAACTCGACCTTCCCACCAAGAAGGACATCAAGAAGCTCACCAAGCTCATGGAGGAGTTCAACAAGAAGATAGACACTCTCCAGAAGGCCTAGCGCAGAAATGCAAAGAATCCTTTTCCGGGCCGGTGCCTTACAAAAAGGGCCGGCCGGAAAGACCACCCAAACAAAAGCGCCCCCTTTCGGGGGCGCTTTTGTTTTTCCAGGCCTCCTCGGGGACCGATCCCCTACCCCATCTCCTCCCGGGCAACACGGATGACTTCGGAGAGAATGGTGTCCAGATCCGTCCGGGGCACAAAACCCGTCAGGGCCAGAATCTTGGAGATATCCGGCACCCGGCGCTGCATGTCCTCGAAATCCGCAGGGAAAGCATCCTCGTAGGGGATGATGCGGATTTCGGAGGACGAACCCGAGGCCCGGATGATGCGCTCAGCCAGGTCCCGAATGGAAATTTCCTCCGTACCCCCCACATTGAAGATATCCCCCAGGGCCTCCGGATGATCCACGAGGCCCATCAGGGCCTCCACCACGTCCTTGACGTAAGTAAAGGTTCGGGTCTGAGAGCCGTCGCCGTACACGGTCAAGGGTTCGTTCGCCAAGGCCTGGGATACCAGGCGGGGAATGACCATGCCGTAGGCCCCGGTCTGGCGAGGGCCCACGGTGTTGAACAGGCGGGCCGTCACCACCTCCAGGCCCCGGTTCCGGTGGTAGGCCAGAGCCGTGAACTCGTCCATGAGTTTGGAGGCCGCGTAGCTCCACCGGAACTTGCTGGTGGGACCGTAGATGATGTTGTCCGTTTCCGTCAGCGGCGCGTGGAGGTGCTTGCCGTAGACCTCGGAGGACGAGGCGATGAGCACCCTCTTCTTGAACCGGGCGCACTCGGCCAACACCGCGTCCGTGCCCTGGATGTTGATGCGGATGGAATGGAGGGGGTTTTCCAGGATGTAGCGCACCCCTACGGCGGCAGCCATGTGGAACACCACGTCGCAGATCCCCACCAATTCCAGAAGCGCGTCCGGATTCAGGATGGTGTCATGATGGAAAAAAAGGCGGCCGGACAGGTCCGGATTTTCCTGGAGCGGACGAATATTGTCCAGGCTTCCCGTGGACAGGTCGTCCAGGATGTAGACCTCGTCTCCCCGCTCCAGACAGGCCTGGGCCAGGTGAGAACCGATGAAGCCGGCGCCTCCGGTGATCAAAACCCGCATGGGTCCCTCCCTGATGCCTTGGATCATTTGCCCTTGATGATGGAAAGGTCCTGGGTCCCCAGCCATTCCATGGTTCGGGCGAACCCTTCCCTGTAGGAAACCGCTGGTTTCCAGCCGAGTTCCCTTTCGGCCTTTTCAATGGAAAACCGCAGCCTGGAACCCAGGTTCTTCACCACGTAGGTGGTGAGCAGCGGACGGTTTTTGATACCCAGTACCTTCCAGGCCAGTTCCATAACCCGGGCGGCGGCCATTGCCAGCCCGAAAGGGATGTGCAGGCTGGGCGGTTTGGCCTCGATTTCTCGGGCGATGGCCCCGCAAAATTCCTGGAGAGTGGTGGATTCCCCGTCGTGAACGAGGTATCCCCGGCCCACGGCACGGTCGTCCTCGGCCATGAGGAAGAGGATATCCACCAAGTTGTCCACGTAAGTGGGCCACACCAGGACATCCCTGCGCCAGAACACCATCTCGCGGTTGGCGATGGCGTCGGCCAGATGGGGAACGAAAGTCTTGTCTCCGGGGCCGTACACCCAACAAGGATAGGCCATGGTGGTGGGAAGCCCCTGCTCCCGGTGAGCCTCCCACACCGCATCCTCAGCCCGGATCTTGTGGTCCGGGTACGGCTCGCCCCAAGGTTGCCGGGGATGGTCCTCGGCAATCACCCCGGACTCGTCCAGACCGAACACATCGTTGGTGGACAGGTAAACCAGCCGGGAAACCCCGGCCTCCACCGCCGCGCGGCAGACGTTTTTGGTGCCTCCTACCGTGACATTTTCAAACAGGCTTTTGGGTGCCCAGTCCGAAACCACGGCCGCGCAGTGAAAGATGACATCCACCCCATGAGTTGCCTGGGCGACAGCCTCGGGATCGCAGATGTCCCCGGCCACGGTTTGGATACCCTTCTTCTCCAGGGCAGGCGCTCCCGGGTCCCCGGGCAGGTGAAAGGCCCGGACTTCGAGGCCCTGTTCCAGACACCTTTCCACGATACGACCGCCGATGAAACCCGTTGCCCCGGTCACCAGCACTTTCTTCATGAATTCCCCCTGGAACGTTCACTGCGACGCATGATTTCAAAAGGTTAAAAAACCCATGGATTACACAGCGCCCGCAGATAAAAGGATTCCTGGTTCCCCGGCCATTTGCTGAAAAAACGGCGACCAGGCGTTCCGGCGCCAGCCGAACCTCAAGCCTTATTTCCCCGCAATAGGCCCAAGGCCTTTTCCATCTTTTCATTGATGGCGACATTGTCCCGGGCCGCCTCCTCCAGGGCCTGTGCCACCCCATCCAGGCCCTCGGCACGGGCCCGGCCGGCCCAGGTGCGGTAGTTCTCTGCGTGGTCCTCGTTGTGGCGGACCCAGTGATCCAAAAGCTTTTCCAGCTTACCGGAAAGGGAAAGCTCGGCGGTTTGCTCTTCCTGATGATGGTGGTGGTGCCCATTTTCGGAATGGTGATGGCTCATGGCGATCCCTTTTCTTGCCGGTTGAATCCAGGCAGATTACCCCCGGCGGGCCGGATTTGCAATGCGAGAAAATGGACACAAAAATCCGTAGCATAAACAGCGTATTAGCTTGAAGCCAGTAGGAATTCTTCTAGACCTGCCTTATTTAATAGTTTCTCGATATACGTTGTCTTATCGTCCCATTGGAAGAGGACATTGTGCTGTTCAAACTGTTTCTTGTCCAGACCTTCCTCCCACCATGCTATTTGCTGGAAAGGCGTTCTGGAGACGATAAAGGAATCCAGCACCACGCCAGGATCACCCAGGCGGCTTTCCAATTCCTTGATGGTTTGGGAAAAGCGGATTTTGGGGTCGTTCAGGCCATCCACGTTTCGCAGGCCCTTGGGATCAATGAAGTTGATCCGTTGGGAGCCATTGGCGACAAGCCACAAAATGAAGTCCGGATAGAAGTTGCCCGCCTCAAAAAAGCCGATGCCACGGCCACGGGACATGTTGCGCAAAAGGTAAAGCTCCTTTTTCTCGAATTTCGGTTTGTTGCTCTCGTAGTATTTTCGCAGGTCTATGACAAAATCCCGTTCCCCTTCATTTAGCACCACAGGCTTAACATCAATAAGATCGTTATTCACATACAGAAGCGGCTGATACAGGTGCTGACCGAACATTATAGAATGAAATCCATGGAACTCGACATCTGTTAACGTACCGCTCTGAATCATGTTTTTCAGGGCATTAAGGCTTGAGATAATTGCCTCTCTGGATTTCTCTATGTAGCATCGATATTCATCAATAAAATTTGGATCGTTTTCATCCAATTCGCGGTATTCCAAATGCTTGTTCTCGTATTCGGCCCTCTTGTGATTGTAGTAACGGTCACAATACTTTTTTAGCAGCGAGACAGCAATTTCATGCCATTGCCTGACCTGTTCGAATGTTCGCAGCTCCATTTCTTCCTCTGGTATCTGGAGACGGTACCAATCGCGGCTTTTTAGAAGAGCGGCTATTTCCTCCCTGGACAGGTTCAGATTGTATAGATTTTTCTCGTATTTGAACTCCTGCATGGCAAAGTAAATGGCATCCATATCCATGAAGGCCAAGTGCTTTTCTTCTATCCAGTTATTCTTTTTTTGGGCTTGCTGAGGCATCATCTGCCCCTTGCCGCTAACCATGGCCTGAATTTTTGGATACCAGTCCAGCACTATCGGGTATTTCTTGAGATGGTCGTCTGGCAAGCCAAGGGTGGGCTTGGGGCCTTGCCTCTTGAAATCCACGCCTTCTTTCAAGCGGACGGTCTTGAGCTTTTGGGTGCCCAGGTTCTTGATCACCGGCAGCACGATTTCGATGCGGTCCTCGTTGGACGGCAGGCCCTCATCCTCCAGGTACTCCTTGAACTGGCGCATATAATCGGCCCGGACGCCGAAAATGTTCAAGGTCTCCAGCTTATCGATGTCGCTGGGTGCTGACCTGCCCAAGGCTTCCCGGGTACGCTTGAGGCAAAAATCCTTTCCCTTGAGCCTCACCCCCCGCCCAAAAAGCTGGATGATCTGAGCTCCCTCTTTCTTGCCGATGTTCATCAAGCCCATGGTGGAAACCCGCCAACTGGACCAACCCTCGGAAAATTTCTTGGAACCGACCAAAAGGTTTACCCTGGAGGTCCTGTCGTTCAACCCACGGAACAGGGAACCGGAAAACTCCCGATCCCCCACCACGAGTTCCCTCTGTTCCTCGCAAAGCTTACAAAGCTTGGGAGCATCACCCACGTTGATGACTCCGAAGGGTTCATTGTCCCCCAGGCGCAGGGCAATTTCCCCATCCGAACCCTTGAGGTTTTCCACGTGCAGGGCCGCTGGATTCTTGGCGTTAAAAAGAACCGCAAAAACATCCTCAAGCAGCTTTTCGGGGTCCATGCGGGTCTTTACAAGATAGGAAAAAGCCGTGGAGAACAGGTCGTTTCCTCTTGCATCCAGCAACCCGGAATCTCCGGCAAGGAATCTTTCGATCAGGGTGAGAACTTCTTCCCGGTTCCTGGGGGCACTGAAATGGGCCAGAAACAGGAGGATGTCCACCACGTCGGAAACCTCCCGCCCGCCTTCTGTCCGCACGGCCGTGACTTTGCCTCCCACGAAAATCCACAAGGGTTTTTCCAGGAGAAACGGCGCGTATTCCCGCTCCTTGTCCTGAAAAAGCTTCTGCTGCTGGTAAAAGGCCAACAGGCAAGCCATGAGATATCGTTGCCTGTAATTATTGGCGTCTTCCTGCAAGTTCAGAATCCGGTAATCCTTGCCGTACCCGTCCCCATAAAAGTATTTGTAGGAGTAATCGAACAGGATGCTCTTGGCGTAGGTCTGTTCCAGGTCTTTGTTGCCGGATGCCTTTATGGCCTGTCCGAAGGTGGCGGAGTATTCAAAGGAAAACCCCACCTCGCAAAGATCATTTCGCCTATCCATCCACACGCCGGTTTCCTTGCCCGCCGTCCCCCGGTGCCCCTCGTCCACCAGGACCAGGTTGTTGCCCTCAAAGGCTTTTACGTCCACCGTCTTTTCGCCTGACTGTTCCCGCAGCTTGTGGATGTCTATGATCTGGATGTTGTTGGTGGTGAATAGGCCGCCGCCGTCCTTTTGGAAAAGTTCCGCCGGGATGCCGGAAAGGGCGAACTCCTCCTCATGCTGGCGGCTCAATCCCTCGTTCGGGGTCAGAAGGATGATGCGGTTCAGCTCCCTTTCCCGTCCGTGGAGGGCAAGGTAATACCGGTACTGGAGAATGTTCACGTGCATCAACAGGGTCTTGCCGGACCCCGTGGCCATCCAGAAGGCCACCTTGTTTAGCTCCTTCTGGGTGAAGGGTTCCACCTGGTCCCGGGGTTCCTTGTCCTGGTTGAATTCCTCCACATGCAGGTTCAGGGCATGAAGCAGCTTTTCCGGGTTGCGGAAGTACCGGTCCAGATAGATTTCCGCGAACAGGAGGGCCAGGTACTGGAAATACTTGGGATAGAGGGTGTGCCCGAAATGGTTGCGTTTTTCCGTGATTCGCTTCCAATGGCGGACGATGTTGTCGTCATAGCCCAGGAGCAGGTCACGGGGGAGTTCCTTCCGGTCAAAAAGCCGGGCGATCAGGACCTGATGAAAGCGGCTTACGTTGTTTTCCGCAAAGCCTTCCAGTTCCGGGATGGTGATCCCGTCGGCAAGCTCTTCCAGGCTGTTGACCTCGAACAGGGAAAGCATCCACTGGTGGAGGACCAGCTTCTTGTCGAATTTCAGGGGCGGGGCCTGGTTCCTGGTCCGGCCGCCTTGTGTTCTGGGGGGCATGGCCGGTTCCTTAAATCACATCACGGGTGTCGAACATCAGGCGGGAAAACTCCTGCTCGATGAGGCGGACCTTCCAGGTTTGGTCTTGCCGCCGGAGGTTTTCCAGGTTGTTGTCGCCGTTGACATAGATCAGATCAAATTCCATGTCCTGGGTGTTGTATTTTTGCTTCTGGAACCATGCGTCGAGCTTGCCGGAGTCCATTTCCTTCACGTTGCGCCACAGGACCAGGACCCGCTCGCCTTGGCGATTTTCGCCTTCCACCACCCGGACGCAGCGAAGGGTGTCCATGTGCCGGACCGTGAGGCCCAGCAGGTAATTGAAGGTTTCCACCAGGTCCACGATGGTGGGTTTGGTTTCCCCGGCGGTCCCCGTGGCGATGTGGAGCTTGCAGTTGAACGGGTCCTCGAACATCTCCACGTTCAGCAGGCTGTCCCGGGTCTCCGTGTCCAGCATGTAGGAGAGCATGTAGGATTCCCGGAAGGATTTGGAGAGGCCCAGGGCGTCGTCCAATTCCTTGGGGCGCTTGGGCGTAAGGTTCGCCAGGGCGTCTTCGTAGGATTCCAGGCGTAGGTACTTGAAGCAATGGGATATGCCTGTGCCCCGCGCCGTGGGCTTGCCGTCTTTCCAGGACTCGGAATAAACCACCTTTTGGATACGTGGTTTAAGTACCGTGTCGAAATAATCACCCATTTCCACGAGAATGTATTTTCGATTACCTTCATCCTCGCGATTGAGGCTTATAACGGCATGGCCCGTTGTTCCGGTACCGGCAAAATAGTCTAACGTTATTGAATTTGAATCTGCACCACATGCATACAGGCAATCAATTACAGCAAAAATACTTTTTGGGTATGAAAAATCACTATTTCCACCAAGTATTTCTTTTAATACTTTGGTTCCACTTTCACTGGCGGAATATTTTGGATCACCCCACCATGTTCCGGGCAAAACACCAGATTGATTTGGACGATATTTCCGGTATATTTGCCATGATCCATTTGCCCTTTTCGCTTCCAGCAATTCACCTTTTTCATCATTAGCTCTTTTCCATCCAAGGGCCCAAACCCGTTCTACTCCATTTTCATCTATAGGAAAAACCTCTTTACATCCAACAGGAATGCTATCGGGAACCCATGATTTATTTTCATCATTCCAATTAAATTGTGGTATTATTATGTTTCCATTATTTTCTACATAAATGGGATAGAATAATTTTGGTCTATTTTCTCTCCAAGAGTTTGCCCCGGTAGCCCGCAAATTTGCCCAAGCAAAGAAACCAGTCGTATCATTATCTTTGTATCTCTCCATCTTTTTTTCATCTCTAGGCAATCTACCAACATTCGCCTCTTTTGAGGCCCCGAAAAAAATTGCATATTCATGATTTGGCGAAAACCCAGACGGGACAGCTCGACCTTGTGGCTTACTTCTTATGCAAGCAGTAGCAAGGTAGTTTTCATAGCCCATGGACATGCCCATCAGTTGATGCATATATACATATTCATAATCATCAATAGTTGCACAATAAATAGATTGATTGCATAATAAATCTAATGAGTGTCTGTCCAAAAACCCCTTTTTCCGGGCGGAAGCAAGGGTAGTGATGGGCCGTCATGCCGCCCGTCGGGGCCTACCGGGGTCCGGTCCGTTCATTTCCCGCGAAGTCGGGCCTTCCCCTGGTCTTTCAGGGCGCACCT